>JAUZOX010000002.1 GCA_030706265.1 Bacteroidota bacterium
ACGTTGATATAACCGGTTACGGTGATGATTTCAGCGATTCCCTTAGCTGCAGTGGTCAGAATATCGTCAGCCTTGCTGAAAGCTTCACTGAGTTTGAGGTTCCCGTATTGTTCACGTAGCCTGTCATTGCTGATGATCAGTAAGGTGTCAACATATTTTCTGAGTTCTTCTATACCCGCGTCAGCCTGCATACGCCGTTTACGTCCCTCGAAGGCAAATGGAATGGTGACTATACCTACGGTAAGGATGCCCATTTCTCGAGCGATCGAGGCTAATACCGGAGCGCCGCCGGTACCCGTGCCACCACCCATTCCGGCAGTGATAAACAGCATCTTGGTATCGACTTCGAGTAACTCCTTGATTTGATCAATGTTCTCCAATGCGGCTTCTTTTCCTACGGAAGGAATTGAACCTGCACCCAGCCCGCGGCCTCCAAGTTGGATCTTATTCGGTATTGGACTGGAAGATAAGGCTTGAGCATCTGTATTACAAAGGATAAAATCTACCCCTTTTATTCCCTGATTATACATATGCGTAACAGCGTTGCTGCCGCCTCCACCAACGCCAATAACTTTTATGATGGATGATTGATTTTTGGGTAAGTCAAATTTTAGCATGTCTGGCATTATTACTATCTCCTAAAGTTACGTAGAAAGCTTATTGATTTTTTAATTTGTCAAGATAAGTTTTGAAAAACTTATTAACAATTTGATGTGGATTAAATGCGTTTTTTGATGTCATTTTACTTCTTCATCCGCAGCAATTAAATTGGTTAGCATGCGGATAAGTCCGTTGGGTTTTTTGGGTTTTTCCTCTTGTGGGAGTTTTTCTGAACCTGTGTTCTGGGTGTACTGTTCTTTGGTACTTTCAAGTCCCATGAGAACAAGTCCAATACCGGTTGCAAAGGTGGGTCCAAGCAGTTCGGGTTGTGTTTCCTGGGCAAGATGTTCACTCGGGAGACCAATTCGGGTATCCAAACCGGTTAGGAATTCGGTTAACTGTGCAAGATGGCGCAATTGCGACCCACCTCCTGTAAGCACGATTCCGGCGCCAAGCTTGCGCTCATAACCTGAGTTTTTTATCTCAAAATAAACCTGTTCAAGAATTTCTTCCATGCGGGCCTGAATGATGCTGGCCAGATTACGGAGGGATATTTCTTTGGCTGGGCGTCCTCTGAGCCCGGGAATTGATACCAGTTCATCATCCCGGTTTTCTTTGGCCAGTGCCGACCCGAAACGGATCTTAAGGTCTTCAGCATGTTTTTTCAGGATATTGCAGCCTTCTTTCACATCTTCTGTAATGACTTCGCCACCAAAAGGAACAACCGCGGTGTGACGTATAATTCCATTATAGAAAATGGCAATATCCGAAGTGCCGCCTCCAATATCGACCAAAGCTACGCCTGCTTCTTTTTCCTCTTCACTGAGCACCGCCCTTGACGAGGCGTGTGGCTCAAGGATGAGTTCTGAAACATTAAGTCCGGCTTTTGTCACACACTTGTAAATGTTTTTTGCAGCTGTAGTCTGGGCAGTGATGATATGGAAATTTGCCTCAATTTTACTGCCCATCATGCCTTTGGGTTGAGTGACACCGGGTTCCCCATCGATGGTATATTCCTGTGGCGTAACACTGATGATTTCATCGCCAGGATTCATCGCCAGCTTATACATGTTTGCCGTAAGCTGATCCAGTTCTTCCTGAACAATTTCTGTTTCACTGTTACTGCGAATCATATAACCGCGATGCTGCATACTTTTAATATGCTGCCCAGCTATTCCAACATTCACAGACCTGATATTTACATTGGATTTTGTACTGGCTTCTTTGATGGCTTCCTGGATGCTGTTAACGGTATTGTCGATATTGATGACTACACCGCGTTTAACACCTGAAGATTCGGTTTTCCCATAACCTAATATCTCTAATTTATTATATTGGTTCCATCTGCCAACTATTGCGGCAATCTTGCTTGTGCCAATATCCAGACCGACGATAATATCTGAGTTATCCATATGTGGTTAATTTTTTGTGCAAACGACCTGATTTTTATACTTTAAATTTATTGTAGCATACTTGTCCCAGCCACCGTTATTCATTTCATTTCGGTAGAAAGCCTTTAGATATGAAAATTTTTCTTCAATTCGATCCATATCTCCAAACATTATTACCTGGTCACCGACCTTTGGAATGATTTCGATTTCATTTTTATCATTAATATATATTTGTTCTGCCAAGGCTTTCAGAAAAGGCTTTTTATCAATGTATGACGCGATTTTGTAAACTTTAAAAAGCGGTTCGGAGGCAAGTTCCACCGAATCTGTTTTTTTATCGGCTAATCTGAATCGATTTTCATTCGTATATTTTTGTGCAATAAAACCACTAGCTGTAATTAGCCGGGTAGCAGTTCCATTCATTACGGGCAGCAAGATTCCTTCCCTGTCGATGTAATAGGTGTCTCCATCCTGGTTAAACACGCGCACCAATGGTTCTCTTTGAACCAATGATATTTTGAGAATGCCGTCAATACTCGATTTAATATCGACATGTGAAGCATAGGGTTGTTCTTCAATCCTTTTCTTTAATGCAGCGATATCAATTTTTTCGATGGGTTGATTCTCAAGTTTACCGTTTGCTTCGGCAATATCTGATATTTGCTTTTCCGTAATGATGACATCACTCGTGCTGTACCTGATATTGATGCTAACTTCCTTGCACGTAGTTTGTACGCGGACATTACGAACAGCCACAATTAACCATACCAGCCCTCCAAGAACAAGTACAACTGCAATAGTCAGAAGTATCTTTTTAAACTTTCTCATTTGTTGGTAATGTGTTTATTGTGCATTCCTGTTTTTATTCATTATAAAGCTTCTTCAATTGGTTTAACAAACTGATCAATATCACCTGCTCCCATCGTTAAAAGGAGTTCCGGCTTTAGTGTTTGCAATACTTTGATCAATTCATCTTTCTGGCAAATGCGCTTGGATGATTTGTTTATCTTGTTTAAAAGCATCTGTGAATTGACGCCCTCAATCGGCAGTTCCCTTGCGGGATAGATTTCAAGTAAGATGATGTCATCCAGCAGTTCGAGGCTGCGTGCAAAATCATCGGCAAAGTCACGTGTGCGTGTATACAGGTGTGGTTGAAAGACCCCCGTTATTTTCTTATCGGGATAAAGATGTTTAACCGAATTGATACAAGCTTTTATCTCTTCAGGATGATGGGCATAATCGTCGATATAAACCAGATCATTGCGATTAATGCGTATGTCGAAACGGCGGTTTACACCAGAGAAGCTCAGGAGCCCTTTCCTGATTTCTTCTCTTGTGGCTCCGGCCAACCAGGCTGCCGCAGAAGCAGCGATGGCGTTTTCGACATTATATAAGCCAGGCAGGCCTAATTCAACGTCTCTGATAACCGTGTCGCAGAGGATTAAATCAAATATATAATGTGCGCCCTTTATTCGTAAATTTTGAATACCAAAGTCGGCTTTCTGATCAATAGAATAAGTATAGACTTTGAGGCCGGGACGCTGATATACATTTAATGAAATTCCCTTTTTAATGATAAGTTGCCCGCCAGGTTTGATTTGTCCGGTATACTGAGTGAAACTTTCTTTCAGAGCCGGAATGTTTTTATAAATATCAAGGTGGTCAGCATCAACAGCTGTTATAACCGCGATCTGAGGAAAGAGATGCAAAAAGGAACGGTCAAATTCATCTGCTTCGACAACAATCCAATTACTTTCAGGCGCAAGTAACAGATTTGATTGGAAGTTTTTGGATATACCACCAAGGAAGGCATTGACTCCTTTTGGGGATTGGTTCAAAAGGTGAGCCGTTAGGGTAGAAATTGTAGTTTTGCCATGAGTTCCTGCAATGCCAATGGTCTTAAATTCAGCCGAAATAAGACCGAGCACTTGTGCTCTTTTGAGAATGGGGTAGCCATTTTCAAGAAAGAATTGGTACTCAGCATGTTTTTTAGGTATAGCAGGAGTATAAACAACAAGATCTACTCCATCTGGGATGAGATCAACATCTTCTTCGTAATGGATTTTCATCCCTTCTGCTTCCAGCTCAACTGTCAGTGGGGTGGATGTCCGATCATAACCAAAGACTGAACAGCCACGACTTTTAAAGAAACGGGCAAGGGCACTCATCCCTATTCCGCCGATTCCTAAAAAATATACTTCTTTAACTTGTTCAATATTCATTTTCTCTGGTTTAAATAATGCTTAGTATTTTGGTGGCAATTGTATTAGCCGCATCAGGTTTTGCCATCAACTTAATCGAATCCGAAAGTCCCTTTTGCCGGTCCTTGTCGGCGAGTAAAGATTCCAGTATTACGGTGAGTTCTTTTGAAATTTCGTTATCTGATATGAGAATCGCTGCCTGTCTGTCACTTAAGGCTTGGGCGTTTTTGGTCTGATGGTCGCCTGCAGCATAAGGAAATGGAACCAGAATGGCTGGTTTTCCAACCCTGCACAATTCCGAAATGGCAATGGCTCCGGCTCTTGAAACAACTACATTGGCGGCTTCGAAAGCCATATTGATTGTGTTGATAAATTCATAGACCTTGATGCCGGTATAGTCAATTTTTTTAGCTTCATCCAGGGCCGTTTGATAAAAAGATTTACCTGTCTGCCATATAAGCTGTATTTCTTTTTCCTTAAAGAAAGTGAGGTTTGCAGCAATAGCCTGATTGATACTCCGGGCGCCTTGACTCCCTCCAACAACAAATACGACTTGCTTTTCATTTTCCAGCCCAAATTCATTAAGGGCATCAAGACGATTTGGCTTAACTTTAAAAATGTCTTCACGAATAGGATTCCCGGTCAATAAAATTTTGTCTTTCGGGAAATAACGCTCCATGCCATCAAATGCAGTACAAATGCAGGCTGCTTTTCTACCTAAAATGCGGTTAGTGACTCCCGGAAAGTTATTCTGTTCCTGGATCACAATTGGAATATTCAGCCACGTTGCAGCACGGAGTACCGGTCCGCTGGCATAACCGCCTGTCCCTATAACAATGGACGGCTTGAACTTTCTGAGAATCATCAGTGCTTTTATCATCGAAACCAGAAGTTTGATGGGGAAAAGAAGATTGGATAGCGAAAGGCTTCGTTGAAAACCACTTATCCAAAGCCCGATGATTGGATAACCATTATTGGGCACCTTTTCCATCTCCATTTTCCCTTTTGCGCCAACAAAAAGAATATCAATATCGGGGTCAATTTTCCTTAGTGCTCCTGCTATTGCAAGAGCCGGAAAAATATGGCCACCCGTACCGCCTCCGCTAATAATTACTCTTTTAGGCACTTGCATAATCGTTTGATGGTTCGGAATTAATTTCTTCATCAGAATGTTCTTCAATATATCTGCTCACACTTAGTATAATGCCAATTGAAATGCAGGTGAACCAGATCGAGGTCCCACCCATACTCACTAATGGCAGTGGTTGACCCGTAACGGGCATGAGATCAACGGCAACCAACATATTGATCAGGGCCTGGAATGTCAGGCTAAAGCTTAACCCTATTGCAAGCAACGCTCCAAACGTGTGAGGGAATTTCATTACAATCCTATAACCTCGTGTAAATAAAATGACATACAGGACCAGAATACAAAATCCGCCTGCTAATCCATATTCCTCGATGATAATTGCAAAAATGAAGTCAGAATAAGGGTGAGGTAAAAAATTCTTTTGTGTTCCATTACCGGGCATTTTTCCTAATATTCCACCGGTGGAAATGGCTATTTTAGCCTGATCCGATTGAAAACTATCACTTCCCTTGCCACCTATAAATGTTTCGATACGATTCTGCCATGTTCCAATACGACCTTTATTGTTATTGGGTAAAAAGTGAACGACCATTACAAACATCAGGAACCCCAGGAGGCCGGCGCTTGAGAGATAAACAAGGTATTTTATTTTAACACCGCCGACATAGATCAACATGATGCAGGTCATAAAAATCAGGCCTGCAGTCGATAAATTATTGGGGAGAATGAGAGCTACAATGATACCGATGCGAATTAAAAGCGGTAAAAAGGTTTCCTTAAAATTTAAAATGCTACTTTGTTTTTTAGTCAGCATCTTAGCAATAAGTATGATCAGCGCTAGTTTGGCTACATCAGACGATTGAAATGAGACATTTAGAACCGGAATGGTTGCCCATCTGTTTGCTTCATTGAGGTTGATCCCGAATATGAGCGTATAAATTAAAAGGCCAACACTGCCCCAGTAAAAAACTTCCGCTATCCTTGCATAATAAGTATATTTGATTCTGTGGCAGGCATACATTAAAGCAAATCCCAGAAATAAAATGAACAGGTGTTTTAGAATATAATATTCAGTATTGCCATGTTGAAACCTGTAAGCCAGCGTTCCGGTCGAGCTATAAACGGCAAGCATCGAAAATATCGAAAGAAATAACACGACAATCCAGATGACTTTGTCACCTCTGATGTCGTTTAAAAATGCTTGTATCCTGTTCATCGTTACTATTAATTGCTTTTAGTATTACAGATTTTGAACGGCATTTCTGAATGCCACTCCTCGTTCCTTATAATCGGAAAACAGATCAAAACTGGCACATGCAGGTGATAATAGAACTGTATCTCCTTTTTCTCCGATCGAATAAGCATAATTGACTGCTTCTTCCATCGAAGTGGTTTCAACAATTTTCTTTATATAGGGAGAGAAGGTCTCAATCAGTTTGGCGTTATTGATTCCAAGGCAAATCAAAATTTTCACTCTGCGTTTTGCGATCTCCAGAAGTTTTGAGTAATCATTGCCATTATCGGTTCCACCAGCGATCCAAATGATTGGGCGGTTATATTCTTCCAACGAAAACCAGGTTGTGTTGACATTTGTAGCTTTCGAATCGTTCACAAATTCAATCCCGGCAATATTTGCAACAGATTCGAGTCGATGTTCTTCGTTGTGAAAATCCGATAAACACTGCTTTATGGTTTCTTTGCGTATATCAATCAGGCGATCGGCAATACTTGCTGCCATAGATTTATGGATATTATATTTTCCTTGTAATGATAATTCTTCTATCGTCATGAGTGTAGGTATTTAGTATTGGTTACCTGATTTTTAGTGTAATGATTGTTAAAACTGCAAGCATAATTCCAATGATAAAGAATCGTTGAACGATTTTGGGTTCCTTATACCCCATTATCTGATAATGGTGATGCAAAGGAGACATTTTAAAAATTCTTCGTCCTTCGCCAAACCGAATGCGAGTGTATTTGAAATAATAAACCTGCATGACCACAGATAAATTTTCGACTATGAATATTCCGCAAAGGATCGGAATCAATAACTCTTTCCGAATCAATATGGCAAAAGTTGCAATGATGCCACCTATTGCCAGGCTACCGGTGTCGCCCATGAAAACCTGAGCCGGATAGGTATTGTACCATAGGAATCCGACACAGGCGCCCACAAAGGCACTCACAAATATTGTCAGCTCGCCAGTGTCTGGCAAATACATGATATTCAGATAATCGGCAAATACAATGTTGCCAGATACCCAGGCGAGAATACCCAGGGTGGCTCCAATTATGGCTGAAGTCCCTGTCGCCAATCCATCAATGCCATCCGTCAGGTTTGCTCCATTTGAAATGGCCGTGATAATCAGGATGACAACCAGGGTAAAGACGAGCCATTCCCATTGTTTGGATCCCTTTCCCATAAAAGAGATGAGTTTGGAATAATCAAACTCATTGTTTTTAAAGAAGGGGATGGTTGTCTTGGTAGATTTTTTTGCTATCGGTGAGAATTTACTGAGATGATTGCTTGAGCGTTCAAAAAGGGTAACGCCATTGATTGGTTGGCCTTTAGCCTCAGGAAATTTTTCGCGAATGACGATTGCCGGATGGAAATACATGGTTAATCCGATTACAACACCGCATAATATCTGACCTAATATTTTGAATTTTCCTGCAAGACCTTTTTTATCCTTTTTGAAGACTTTAATATAGTCATCCAGAAAACCGATCATTCCAAGCCATACTGTGGTGAACAGCATCAGAAGAATATAAATATTATCCAGCTTGCTAAACAGCAGCGTTGGAACCAGAATAGCGCCCAGAATGATGAGGCCCCCCATTGTTGGGGTGCCTTCCTTTTCTTTTTGCCCTTCCAGCCCAAGATCACGAACAGTTTCGCCAACTTGCTTTCTCCTTAGATAATTAATGAGCGATTTTCCAAAGAGCAACGAAATGGTTAAAGAAATGATAACAGCAAGAGCCGCCCGGAATGAAATATATTGAAACATCCCTGCACCGGGGAAATTGAAGGTCTTGTGTAAATATTGGAAGAGATAGTATAACATATAATATTATTTTTCAGGGATTGCTAAAAATTCATTCAATGTCTCTTTGTCATCAAAATGATGTCTAACTCCTTTGATTTCCTGATACTTTTCATGTCCTTTACCTGCAATTAAGATAATATCTCCCGGTAAGGCAAGGGCACAGGCTGTTTTAATGGCTTCTCTTCTGTTAACAATTGATATTGTTTTTTTAGCCAGATGAGCGTCAATGCCTTGTTGCATTTCCGTTATAATTGCTTCGGGGTCTTCTGAACGGGGATTATCCGATGTTAAAATTAGACGGTCACTCTTTTCTGCTGCAATACGGGCCATAATAGGCCGCTTGGTTCGATCACGATCTCCTCCGCATCCAACAACGGTGATGACTTGCTCATCACCTGTCCTGAGATTTTCAATGGTATTCAACACATTGAGCAATGCATCAGGGGTATGGGCATAATCCACTATCCCGACAATACCGGCTTGGGATTTAATATAATCAAAACGACCTTCAACAGCCTCCAGATTACTCATTGCCGTTAAAACAGCATCAGGTTGTTCGCCAAGTAAAACAGCGGCTCCATATATCGCCAATAAATTATACGCATTGAAATTTCCAACCAACCGGAACCAGACATCATGTTCATCGATATCTAATTGCAGACCATCAATTCTGTTCTCAATGATCTTAGCCCTAAAATCGGTCAGGGTCTTTAGTGAATAGAATTTTCGATTAGCTCTCGTGTTTTGAATCATCACTGATCCGTTTTTATCATCCAGGTTAGAAAGCGCAAAGGCTGATGGTGACAATTCATCAAAGAACCGTTTCTTTGCCTTGATGTATTCGTCAAATGTTTTATGAAAATCAAGATGCTCGTGGGTGATATTGGTAAATATTCCTCCTGCAAATTGAATGCCTGCAATTCTTTCCTGAACAATTGAGTGGGAACTGACTTCCATAAAACAGTATTTACATTTCTGCTCAACCATTTCGGAAAACAACTGGTTTAGGCTTATGGCATCAGGTGTGGTATGCGTGGTTGGGTATTCGGTATCTTCAATCTTGTTGCATACTGTGGAAATCAGACCAGCTTTATATCCTAACGAGCGAAACAAATTGAATAGCAGCGTTGCAATAGTCGTCTTTCCATTGGTTCCAGTGACTCCTATTACCCTCATTTTATCTGAGGGATGATCATAGAAATTGGCGGCAATCTGCCCCAGAGCCTGACTGCTGTCAAAGACTTTGATATAAGTAATTTCATCCGACCTGAATTCGGGGAATTCTTCACATACCACGGCAACAGCACCATCCTGAAATGCTTGTGTGATAAAGTCATGGCCATCAACCTGTGTCCCACGCACTGCTACAAACAGACATCCCGGCTCGACTTTCCGCGAATCCAGACAGATATCATTCACCTGGATAGAAGTCGGACCTGATACTTCGACCAATCTGACTTTGTAAAGTATGTCGCTAAGCTTTTTCAAGGGATTCATTTTTGGGTGACTTGTTATTCTCAATGTTTTGTTTCAAATGTTTTTGCGAGAGCTCCAGATTAATAAGCGTTCCCCTATTAACAAAGACTCCGGGTTCAATCGATTGTTTATAAACTTTTCCTTTTCCGGTAAATTGTACTTTATAACCGGCTTTTTCAAGTAAGTAAACTGCATCTCTGATTCCCATTCCACTTACATCTGGTACAACACCCACTTTGGGTGTTACTGAAGAAAACGAATAAGAAGAATTATTGCTTTTGCCTTTAATCCATTCATCTTCAACTTTATCTGAGTTATTGGATAGGCCTAATACATTGCAAATCTGTTGCAGATCATTGCGATTTCCTGCAAGTAATTTTGGGGAGGATTTGACCTGAATACTGTCATTTTTGCGCTTGTGCAAATCCGGACTTGTGGCATACACTTTTTGGGCTATATCCAGGAACACGGGTGCTGCAACCGAACCTCCATAGAATAATCCCTTCGAAGGATTATTGATCACAACGATGCAACTGTATTGGGGGTTATCGGCGGGATAGTAACCCACAAATGAAGCCTTATAATTTTCCTTATTGTATCCGTTGTCATTCATTGCAATTTGAGCCGTACCGGTTTTACCAGCAATCTTGAAGACCGAACACTTGACATTTTTTGCAGTTCCTTCTTCAACAACACCCTCAAGTAATTTGTGCGCTTTTGCAATAGTAATTTTTGATGCAATTGCCGGGTTAATTACCACGGGTTCGAACACTTTTACAGGTTGGTTTGATTTGCGAATTTCCTTGATTAACATTGGGCGTACCATACATCCATTGTTGGCAACGGCATTGTAAAGCGCTAAGGTCTGCAATGGAGTGACTGCTACTTCATAGCCGATGGACATCCATGGCAGTGAGACTTTTGACCAACTTCTGCTTCTTGTGTTTTTAATTCGTGGCATGCCTTCTCCTCTTATTTCAATGCCGGTTGTCTTGTTTATTCCAAGTGCATATAAACCGTCGATATATTTCTGTGGCTTATTCCAATAGGCATTATAAATTACCTGGGAGATTCCTACGTTAGAAGATATTTCGAATGCTTGTTTGACAGTAATTGTGCCGTGGCCCCCATGTGAATCATGCATTACCCGGTTCGCATAATTAAAGGATCCATTGCCTGTTGAAACCCAACGGTCCAAATCTGTGACTTTGTCTTCGAGTGCAACCAACATTGATGCAAGTTTAAAGGTTGAGCCCGGCTCAGAGCTTTCAGCGATTGCATAATTGTATTTTTCCACAAAAGTGCCATCGCTCATTTTCCCCAGATTTGCAATGGCTTTTATTGCACCTGTCTTTACTTCCATTAAAATGGCGCATCCGTGATCTGCATCACTTGCAATCAATTCCCTTTGTAATGCCGATTCAGCAACATCCTGGATATCTGTGTTTATGGTTGTGACGATATCTGCTCCGTTTTCAGGTTCAATTTCATTTTCCGAATTGATTGGTCGCCAGCTGCCATTTCCGAGTCTTTGCATCAATCTTTTTCCTGACATACCTGCTAACACATTTGTGAAGGTGCCCTCAATTCCAACATTATTGTTGTTTCCTTCTCTTTCCCATCCAATTGTTCTGAAAGCGAGTTCTTTGAATGGATTAATGCGTTTGTTCCTTGCAATGGCGATTAGTCCTCCTTTGTATTTTCCCATCCTGAAAATTGGGAATGTGCGCAATTTCTTTAATTCATCATATGTTACATCGCGCCTTAAAAGCAAATACCGATTGCTTTCAGCCCTGGCCTGAGTGAGTAGTTTCCGATATTCGGTTGCGGATTTGTCATTAAACAAATGAGACAGGCAAAGGGATAAGGTATCTACATTTTTGGCAAATATATTATCGGTGATGTTTTCAGAGGCAACATCCATGCGTATTTCAAAAATTGGAACCGATGTAGCCAGCAAACTGCCATCAGAAGAAAGAATATTTCCCCTCATCGCTTCAATGTTGTCATAACGCAGATTAAGCTTTTCTGCCTTTATTTTCAATTCATTACCTTCCCCGAACTGGATATACAATACCCTTCCAATGATTACCAACGCAGTGAGAATCACTACGATGTAAACCACCCCTATACGGTAAAGAATGACGGCTCTATTGCTTTCCATTTCAGTGTTTATTATTCTGAGTCTTTGTCCTCAATAAATATTTTTTCGGGTGGAACAATAGCTTCTTTTAGCCCGGATGTCCCTAGTCGCTTAACTATTTCCGATTGTTTACTGATGTACATTAAATTTGATTTGGTCGAAATATATTCATATCGCAACCCTTCTATTTCTTTTAGGGTATTGTTTATTTTAATTGCTGTTTTTTGCGAATTATAATTGTTTGCAATGTAACACATCGCCAGCAAGGCAATACACAATATAAAAGGTAACTGTTTGGTGACTTTCTTTCCGGATAAAAAACTTCCTGAAATAATGCTTCCCAATGATTTTGATACCTTCGGAGCAGAACGACTCTTGACCTTAGTCTGTTTTTCAGGAGCCTTGGGTTCTTCTGCTTCTGTAATGAGTGTGTTTTTAACCTGATTTGCCATGACTAAATTTTTTCTGCAATTCTTAGTTTTGCACTTCGGGCTCTGCTATTTTCTCTTATTTCTTCTTCAGAAGGGGTGATGGGCTTGCGGCTGATCTTTCTGAAAGGGATTAATGGATTACCAAAAAAATCCTTTTCCAGAATTGCTTCAAAATTTCCGGTTTTGATATAGTTTTTTACGAGTCGATCTTCGAGTGAATGATACGTCAGCACTACCAGTCTGCCACCCGGAGCCAAAACATCTTTTGCCTGTATTAACAACTCCTTGAGTGCATCGAGTTCTCCATTAACTTCGATGCGTAAAGCTTGAAAAACCTGCGCCTGATATTTGAATTCCTTGCCTTTGGGCGCGCAGTTCCCTATTGCTTCCTTCAGATCCGTTGTTGTGATTATTTCTTTTGTGGCCCTGTATTTAATGATATTGGTTGCAAGTTTTTTGGAATTGGCTATTTCTCCATATTCAGCAAATATTCTGATAAGCTCTTGCTCATCCCAGGTGTTTATTATGACACGACCGTTCAACGGTTTACGTCTATCCATTCTGAAATCAATATCACCTTCAAATCGGGTTGAAAAACCGCGCCCGGGATCATCAATCTGGTGTGACGAGATACCCAGATCTGCTAAAATCCCATTAACAGGGATGGCATTATGAAGCCTTAAAAAATTTTTTAGATATTTAAAATTTTGATTCAACAATAAAAATCGTTCATCAATAATTGCGTTTTTTGTCACATCGACGTCTTGATCAAATGCAATCAGTCTCCCGCTTGTAAGCTTCTCCAGGATTGCACGCGAGTGTCCTCCACCTCCATATGTAACATCAACATAGGTGCCTTCTGGATTAATGGCTAAGCCATCGATACTTTCGGTGAGTAATACCGGAGTGTGATACATTATTGATTATAATTGTTTTTGATAAGAGGATTACTCCAAATTGTTTTTCCCATTGCATGATAATTCGGCCCAATCTGTTTTAGGTCTTTTTCATATGCCTCTTTCTCCCAAATTTCAATTATCCCGTTTAATCCGGGTTGAATGACGATATCTCCTTTTATTTGTGCAAACCCTAATAAATCTTTGGGTATTAGTAAACGACCTGCTGGGTCGAGTTCAACTGTTCTGCTCCCACGGATAAAATAACGTGCATATTGTTGATTTTCAGGAATAAATGGATTAAGGTTGTTTTCAAGAAAATCAAGTTTTTTCTGGAATTCGGCTTGAAGGTATAATTCAAGGTATGGGCCATCAGTGCTTGGTTTAATGACAAATCCTTCATTCACAGCATCTGATAGTTGCTTACGTATAGAAGACGGAAAGAGAAGTCGCCCCTTTGCGTCTAGTTTACATTCGTGTGTACCAATCAGATGAGCCATGTGGGTTTTTCGTTTTAATATGGATTCAAATATACTACCAAAATCCCACTTTTTACCACTTATACCCACATTGTTGATAACTTTTCTTAAAAAGTGAATTTTCAAAATCGATTCTAAAGGGTTTGCTGTCTGCAAAGGCAATAATGATAAGTCATTAAGCGTCAAAATCGATGCATTGACGACCAAAATCGAAAATTATATTGTTTGATTATTTCGATAGAATAGGCCTTTACGTTGAAATATGTTAATTTTGTGCTTTTGGGGAATAGGATTTTGAATTATGCAAGACAATCGAAATGATCAGAATTCTGGTGAGAAATTGATCGATGTGGAAAAGGTATTTCAAGCTAAGAGTCCGCGTTTAGCAAGAAAAATTCCACTTTTCATATATAACTATTTAAAGAGAGTTGTTCACCAGGATGATATAAACGAAGCCATTAGGCGATTTGGCAAATTACAGGGGCTTGACTTCGTTCATGCGATACTTGATTATATGGGGGTGAACATTACGCATGAGGGAATTGAGAATATCCCTGTGGAAGGAAGGTTTATTATAGCCTCAAACCACCCATTGGGGGGCTTGGATGGTATGGCCCTTATGCAGGAGGTTGGAAAAGTGAGAAGGGATATCGTTTTTCCGGTGAATGATTTGATAATGAATATTCCCAATTTACTTCCACTATTTATACCTATAAATAAACACGGGAGTAACAGTCAGAATATTACAATTATGAACGAAACTTTTGCTTCTGATAAGGCGATTCTTTATTTCCCGGCCGGATTGTGTTCCAGAAAGCAACATGGTAAAATTCTGGATCTGGAATGGAAGAAAACATTTGTTTCGAAGGCGCGCACATATCAGCGTGATATCATTCCGGTTCATATCAACGGACGAAACTCTGATTGGTTCTATAATCTTGCCAATTGGCGTAAGCGTTTAGGAATTAAGGCTAATATCGAGATGCTTTATCTGGTTGATGAAATGTATAAACAGAATAACAAAAACATAAATATTATTTTTGGGAAACCAATTCCCTGGACCATTTTTGACAATCGATATCCTGATTTAGTTTGGGCACAGAAAGTAAAAAAACATGTTTACAATCTGGAAAATAATATTTCTGCAATTTTGGACGTTAACCAGTGAAGACAGGGCGCGGATTGCACTACTAATAAATAATTTACTAACTGAAATATAAATGATGTCTCAAAAACCATCACAAAATGAAACCTATAATTTCGCCTGTTAAAAGAGAATTAATTGAAAAAGAGCTTACACCGCAAACTTTTGTAAGAAAAACCAATAACGGAAATAATGAGATTTATATCGTAACATATCAAAATTCTCCAAATATTCTCCGTGAAATAGGTCGCTTGCGTGAAATTTCTTTTCGGGATGCTGGCGGAGGAACCGGTGATGAAATTGATCTTGATGAGTTTGATTATGGTGATCATGATGTATTTGATCAATTATTTGTATGGAATCCCAGGGATAAAGAGATTGTAGGGGGGTATCGCTATTTGCATTGTCGGAACCTTAAACGTGAAGCCGATGGGTTGGTTCATACACCTACGGCACATCTATTTGAATATTCGGATAAATTTATAAGCGATTATCTGCCCATTACTGTGGAGTTGGGTCGTTCTTTTGTGCAACCTAAATATCAGCCCGCAAATAACCTCCGGAAAGGAATGTATTCCCTTGACAATTTGTGGGATGGACTTGGAGCAATCATTGTCGATAATCCTGAAGTTCGTTATTTCTTTGGTAAATTCACTATGTATCCTCAGTTTAATCGTATAGCCCGCGATTTAATCCATTATTTCCTTGACATATATTTTGGAGATAAGGAAAAATTGGTTTGGCCGATTAAAGAGTTGGAATTGCAAATTGAAACTCCTTTGAATGTTTTGAAGCCTATTTTAAATGGCGGTTCTTTTGAAGCCGATTACAAGATCCTTATTCAGAAGATAAGATCATTTGGCGAAAATATTCCTCCATTGGTTAATGCATATATGAGTCTTTCTTCTACAATGAAATCTTTTGGGACTGCAATGAATTATCCTTTTGGCAATGTGGAAGAAACTGGCATTATAATAACAATTGGCGATATTTACGATCAAAAGATAGATCGCCATGTAACGACTTACTTCAGAGATAAAGAATAACTATGCTGATCAAATCCGCTGTTTTCACCCAAAGCTGTGTCACCCTGGAAAAATGTCCTAAGACTCCACTTCCGGAATATGCTTTTATTGGACGATCCAATGTTGGAAAATCATCTTTGATAAATATGCTCACTGGAAAGAAAGGATTGGCGAAAGTGTCGGGTGAACCTGGAAAAACCAGAATAATAAATCATTTTTTAATAAATGATAGTTGGTTTTTGGTAGATTTGCCCGGATATGGCTATGCCAAAGCATCTCATGCCGCTCGTGCAGATTGGGAAAAGATGGTCTTTTCCTATCTATCAGGGCGAAGGAATTTGATGAACAGCTTCGTCCTAATCGATGTCAGGCTTGAACCCCAGCGAATAGACCTGGAATTTGTCAACTGGATGGGAGAGGCGCAATTGCCTTTTGTAATGGTATTTACTAAAGCTGATAAACTTTCAAAAGTTGAACTCTCAGCAAATATTGAACGCTATAAAAACAGGTTAAGCGAAGATTGGGATGAATTGCCTCCGTTTCTGGTTTCATCTGCAGTAACTGCTCAAGGTAAATTCGAGATTTTGGATCATATCGACGAGTCAAACAAAATATTCAGTCAGGGAAAATGACTTATTTTGTTCGGGAGCCGATAGCATTTAAATGTATAAAAAAAAAGCCGGTAAATGAAATTTTACCGGCTTTTTTTATTAAATAGCGAATTATTCAAATTCCATGATAAAGAATGATTTGGGGATTTTCTGCCCCACATTAACATGTATTTCCTTGATTACGCCATCCAGGGGAGCCTTAATATCGTTTAGCATCTTCATAGATTCAAGTAATATCAAGGTATCGCCTGCATTAACTTTATCACCCACTTTCACTTTGATTTCCTGAATAGTTCCGGGAATAAAAGCAATAACTTTTTTAGGATCAAGCGGTGTATAGAACTTACGTTCCATGAATTTGCGGGTAAGTTTAGTCTTATAGATGACATCATCTATCGCCAAAGATTGAAGTGATTCATTATCGTTTTGTTCTGACATAATGTCTTTATTTTTTAGAATGGAGGAATACCGTGTTTCTTTGAAGGTCCTGTTTCGTCCTTCTGATAAGAAATCTCGATTGCGTGGATCAGCAAGTTACGAGTTTCTTGAGGTTCGATCACTGCATCGATATAGCCATAAGCAGCAGCGACATACGGATTAGCGAATTTATCTTTATATTCCTTGATTTTGACTTTTCGCATTTCATCAGGATTTTCAGCATTCTTGATTTCGTTGCGGAAAATAATGTTTGCTGCACCTTCAGGGCCCATTACGGCAATTTCTGCTGTAGGCCATGCAAAAACAAAGTCTGCATGCAGGTGATGGGAACACATTGCGATATATCCGCCACCATATGCTTTCCGGGTGATCACGGTCAGTTTAGGAACGGTAGCTTCTGAATAGGCATATAAAATTTTGGCTCCATGGCGGATAACACCGGCATGTTCCTGATCAACTCCAGGTAGATAGCCCGGAAGGTCGACAATTGTAACCAGCGGAATATTGAAGGCATCACAAAATCTGATAAAACGAGCGGCCTTGTCTGAAGAGTCACAGTCGAGAACCCCGGCTAAGACCAATGGTTGATTGGCGATAAATCCAACTGTCTGTCCGGCTAAACGGGCATATCCAACAACAATATTTTGTGCAAATAATTCATGTACTTCAAAAAACTCCGAATCGTCTACAATAGAACGGATCACATCTCTTACATCATAAGGTTGACGTGGATTTGAAGGAAATATTTCATCTATATTGTACTGGCGTGTACGGGGTGGTTTTTTGGGAAATGGTTCAGCTTTCTTTGTGTTGTTCCAAGGAATATAGCTACAAAGTTTCTTGATTTGTTCGAAGCAATCGTTTTCACTCTCAGCAAAAAAATGGGCATTCCCGGTAGTCTCAGCATGTACGCGAGCTCCTCCAAGATCTTCCATCGAAATTTCTTCTCCAAGTACCGACTTGATAACTTCAGGTCCGGTAATAAACATCTTTGAGATTTTATCAACCACAAACACGAAGTCTGTAAGAGCAGGAGAATAAACAGCACCACCGGCACAGGGGCCCAGAATTACTGAAATCTGAGGAATGATACCGGAAGCCTGGGTATTGCGATAGAAAATTTCACCATATCCGGCGAGTGAATTGACCCCTTCCTGAATACGTGCACCACCCGAATCATTGATACCAATGATGGGTACTTTTAATTTCATGGCTAAATCCATGATCTTAGTGATTTTCTTTGCATGCATCCAACCCAGTGAGCCTCCTGCAACAGTAAAATCCTGTGCATAGATGCATATTGGATAACCGTTTATCGTACCAGTACCAGTAATAACTCCATCGCCTGGCAGATATTTGTCACCCATGTCGAAATCTCTTCCTGCATGTTCAACAAACAAATCATATTCATTAAATGATTTAGGATCACAAAGCGCAACTACACGCTCACGGGCCGTCATTTTGCCCGTTGCTTTTTGCTTTAAAATAGCTTTTTCACCGCCCCCTTGCAACGCTTCTCGCATTCTTCGCTTGAGGTCAGATGTTTTTTGTTTTAATGACATATTGTTTTAGTTTTGGTCTGCCTGATTTAAATTTTCAAAAAAAACTGTACCAGCGAGCAAAATTAAACTATTTTTATTAAAAATTTATCACACTGTTTGGCTGGCTAAAATGCAGTAATATAATATATTAACTAATATGTGATTTTTAGGCCTGATTTTTGTTATGGGGATTATTTCCTCATAATATTGGTATAATTTAAGTATCGGCACCCATACGCTTTAAGATTATGAATATTGAACTTTTCCGTGAGCATTGTTTAAAAAAGAAAGCATCCACTGAGTGCTTCCCTTTCGATCAGGATACACTGGTTTTTAAAGTTGCAGATAAAATGTTTGCATTAATCAATCTTTCCGAACCCGATAACGCAAATCTAAAATGTGACCCCGAGACCGCGATTTATTTAAGGGAACACTATGATTGTGTTAAACCAGGTTATCATATGAATAAAAAACATTGGAACACTGTTTATTTTGATAGCACAATTGACGATGCACTTATTTTAAAGTGGATCGATGATTCATATGACTTGATTGTAAATTCGCTCTCAAGAAAAGTCAGACAAGAGTTGAACTTAATATAGTGAGTGTGGTCATGTTGAAAATTACTTATGTCTTTTTTTGATTGACTGATAGAGAATATCTGCAAGCAGAAAGCCAATCAAGGCTCCCCAAATAATTGTAAATGATAAACTGGATGAAATTGGTGAAGAGCCACTGAGTGTGTCAGCATTCAAATAATAAATAACTCCGGCAATACCGCCCAATAGCAATCCAATTAGGTTGATCGGGTTAAGCAGTTCCTTAATCTTTAATCGGATACCAAATCTTGATTTTTTTTTATCGGTTTCCATGGTTCTGACTTAATTGCATTGAGCATGCTTTATTGTCATAATAAACCAACTATTGCCAATATCATGCCAATTAGCGAAATGACACGATTGTAATACCGGAACCACCCATATCCAGTGCCGCATCCCGGTATCTTTTAACTTCCGGAACTGATGAAAGGTATGCTCTTATGACATCCCGCAAAATTCCATTCCCTTTGCCATGAAGAATGCTGACTTCAGAGACTGAAAGCAATATGGCATCGTCGATATAATGCCTTACTTCTTCCAAGGCTTCTTCGGCACGTTTACCCCGCAAATCAAGCTGAAGCTTAAAGGTCGCCATTTTGTCATTAATCTCATTCATGATGCCTTTAAACCGTCCCGATTGTTTTATTCCTTTTCCTTTTTTGACATCCACCTTTGAAGCCTTTTCGAGTTTATTTAAATCGGTCTTCATTTTCATTTGTCCAAAGACTACTTCTGCTTTGTTCCCTGCGATTTGAGTTATCTGACCGATTGATAATTGTCCCGATATTCTGACATTATCACCCGGCTTTAGTTGTCTTCCGGTTATCTTTGGTTGTGGCCTATCTTCTTTTGTAACTTCCCGTTTTGTTTCTTTGTCGAGCTGTTTTATAGTCTGAATGAAATCTTCTGTTTTCTTGTTTTCTAAATCAACTTTAAAAGTTTCTATTTTTTCTCTGATAAGTTTTGTCTTTTCCTTGTGGGCTTGTTCTTCCCTGATCTCTCTAATGGCATTTTCTATTAATTTGTTTGCGTTTAATACGATTTCCTTTGCCTGGTTCCTGGCATTTTCAATAATACCGTTGGTTGAATCTTCAAGTGTTTGTAAACGGGTTCTGTACTTTTCCGTTATTTCAGTAATCAGATCATCTGCTGATTCAAGTTCATGCTTTTTCTGAATCAGTTCTTTCCTTTCTTCTTCTAATGCCTGAAGTTGGGTGTCGAAATCTATCTGTGTAGTCCCTGTTTTTTGAATTGCTTCTGCAAGAATTGATTCCGGAAATCCTATTTTACGGGCAATTTCAAAAGCAAACGAACTTCCCGGTTTCCCAATTTGAAGTTGATATAATGGTTGAATATTCTGCGTGTCAAATTGCATAGCACCGTTAATCATTCCCGGGAGTTTTCCACCTAACATTTTTAGGTTGGCATAATGCGTGGTAACGAGCCCAAATGCTTCAAATTTGTTAACACTTTCCAGAATCGCCTCTGCGATTGCGCCGCCAAGTTGGGGCTCAGTACCTGAACCGAATTCATCAATCATAAAGAGCATATCCCGGTTGGCATGTTCAAGTAAATATTTGAGGTTCATCAAGTGTGAACTATATGTACTAAGATCATTGTCCAACGATTGTTCGTCCCCTATATCAATGAAAAGATCTTTAAATATACCTGCAATGGAAGATTCATGTACGGGAATCAGCAATCCGCACTGGAGCATATATTGTAATAGTCCTACTGTTTTGAGGCAGACAGATTTTCCTCCGGCATTGGGTCCTGAAATGATGAGGATCCGGTTTTGCTGGTTAAGTGAAATTGAAAGCGGCACAACATTTTTATGTTGAGCTCTGTGCAGTAACAGGAGTAATGGGTGATAAGCCTTGCGCCAGTCAAAGGTTGGCTCTTTTTGTAATTCCGGCATCACGCCGCCTATTTCAAGTGCAAATAGCGATTTGGCTCTTATAAAATCGATATCACCCAAATAGTGATAAGCATTTTCCAAATCATCTATCCAGGGCCTTATCTGGTCAGTGATAGTTGTTAAAATATGAATTATTTCACGCTTCTCCGCTAATTCAAGCTCACGTAGTTCATTACCAAGATCCACGATCTCGGCAGGTTCGATAAACACCGTTTGTCCGGTTGCCGATTCATCGTGAACGTACCCTTTTATTTTACGCTTGTTGACTGCATGTACAGGTATGACCAGATGTCCGTCGCGGATGGTCACTTCAGCATCGTCCCTGGTCAAACTTTCAGCTTTTACCTTTTGTAAAATCTGAGAAATTCTTTTACTGATGAAAGTTTTTTTTGTGGAAAGTCCCCGGCGTATAGTATTCAACTGTTCTGAAGCCGAGTCCTTTATTTCGCCATTCTCATCAATAATTTTATTTGCAGCTGTGATGATTTCAAGGGGAATAAAGACATCTCTGCTCAACTCTGTGAGCAAGGGGTATTGATCCGAATCTTTGTTCTTAAAGTACTGCTGACATTCATGAATCGTTTTTAATGAAATGAGCAATTCGAATAAACGATTTGTGAAAATGAAAGTCCCGGGGGTCTTAATCCGTTCAAGTTCATCGGTTACATCAATATAATCCTGGGAAGGGAAGGGACGCCCGGAAATAAGCACTCTTCTGAATTCATCTGCCAATTGTAAACTGCGACGGAGCTTTTGAAAGTCAAAAGTAAATGACATTTCTTTCGCAATCCGGATACCCAAAGGTCCCAGGCATTTCTCTTCCACCAGCTGACGAATACGGGTGAAATTTATTTTTTCTTCAAAATTGGATGGGTAAAACACAGTTTAATTTTTTGCAAAGTTATAAATAAAAAAACGGCCTTTATCAGGTATGAGATAATGACTTCTATTCATGAATTTTCAAATTTTGTTGATATTGTTATAGGTGAAGGACACATCCGAAATGTTCTTTCATGGCGCTTTGATGAACAAAAGATATTTTCCGGGAATAATATGTGTTATCTGAATACAAGCGCTTAAGGGGAAGCGATATATTTAGCTTGAATCAGATGGATGATTGTTCAATGCGGTAATCGGTATTAAATAAATTAGATAAGCACTGAATTACTTTCATATATCATTAACTTGTGTTAATCCGGTCGTATGGACCACCTCCTGATTCAAACATGCACATTGGACGAATAGATTAGGCAAATCGGGATAAATTTCCGCTGTAAATCCTATTGCTGTTACCCTTATTAATGGATTCTTAAAAAAAATTAAAAAATGTAAATCAGTCGATTTCAGGAAGACTATTACCCTTTTATTCTCCTATAATTCTGGTTAATCAGGTATTTTCAGGGTAAATTCAGGGTGTTTTCTCCCCGGTATATCCCATCCACAAGAACCATACAGATACCAAACTGCAACGGAATACCGGGGAAGAAAACAACTTGAATTTACCCTGATGTAAAGGAGGTGACTACCTGTAAAGGGGAATAAAAGACCTGATATAGGGGGATATTCTATTGCTTTTTTTGCCAAATTAACAGTTAATTTGCAAATCATTTTTACGAATGAAGCGCCTTGAATTTCGTGTTCGGCTTCAATAATGTCTTTGGTGGCGGTCTTGAATTTTATTCGGTATGGGTATGAGTCAGATTATTATGTAAGTTTGAATAATAAAAGATAAAAGTATCCCGGTTAATATAGAAACATACAATACAAAGGCTATTTATTTTTTCTTCTCAGAATGTAAATCGATGACAGTACCAGGATCAGGGCAGCGAACGACAATATATAGTTCATTTTTTTGTTCCGGCTGATTTCAAGAGGAGAATTGTCGCCAATGTTGACATATCCGGCCCAATAATATGGGAAAGCGGTTAACTGGTCACTTTGTTTTAGATAGTCTAATTTTGCCAGGCGGAGCGCTTCATCTTTTGCACAGCCTTCGGAGAGATGTTTGTAGAAAAGTTCCATTAATTCTGCACTTGAATAGTCTTCTACCGACCACAGGGTCATCACTACTGAAGGAACACCGGCATAAAAGAAACCACGTGCGATGCTGATGATTCCTTCGCCTAGTTGCAGTTTTCCGTTGCCGGTGTTGCATGCGCTGAGAATTGCAAGTTCGGCATTCAGATTCATATTGAATAATTCATACGTGTTCAGCAGCCCATCTTCCTTATTATCTATTCCAGGGGTAAAGGCCAGCTTCGAATACATGGGATTTTCATTATCAATTATTGTATGCGCCGAAAGATGCAATATGTTGTAGTTGGGAGCCTTTGCCTTAAATAACGCTTCAGATGCCATCAGGCCTTTTATTACTTCTCCCTTATAAATCTTTGATGCTCTATTTACCTCTTCGAGAGCACCCGGAATCGGGAAAAGGGTCATTACCGAATCTTTATTCCCATAGACCAGGTTCTTGTATTTGTAATTTTTATCGTATGTCGGAGCAAAGGCACCCAGGTCAATGGCTTGTCGTTCGTGTTTTTCTTTTCGTCCAAAGGTAATAGTGGCAGAGGCGGAATAATTAACAGCATGTTCCTTGATCAGGTAAGGTAATGATTTGTAATCCAGCCCGTTCATTTTTGGTGTGCTCGTGAGTAAGACATCAAAGGGGATGTAAAGCAATTCACCATCTGGAACGATTATCAGATCCTTTCCGGCAATCTCATTCTGAAATGGCTCAAGTAATATGCGATATAGGTTACGGGCTGCATTTACAAAGAGAGCATAATTCGTTCCGGTAATTTTGGATGGATCCACTTTTGTAAGCTGATCGCGCAAAATATTGATCTGATTTCTGATTCCGGTCGTCATCCTGGTTCTTAAGATACGTTGATTTTTTTGGGTAATTACAAATGCAAACAAGGCCGTGTCACTCATATAATATTCCAAAAATGCCTGTTTCCTTGAAAGCCTGGAAGCCACATCGTCAATGCTTATCACGTTTTTATCATATTTCAAGCTATAGTAGGAAGGATATTTTTTTTCGATAAGATGAACAAGACTGTCGTGTTTTTGATTTAACTGAAAAAGTTTGTTATCAAAAAATTCAAGTTTGTTTTTGTCAGGAAATTTGGATTGTTTCTGATCAAAAATAAACTTTTGATAATCTGCAATATCAATATTCAATGTCCGCTCGTAATTCTGTAGCGGTGCAGGTATCTTTCCTATTTGGCGGGCCTCTATTTCACGAAGATAGCTCAACATGACGGCCGATCTGCTCTTCTCGGAGAAGCGAAAAGCATCTTTAATATATTGGGGATTCTTCTCCGTCCTATTGAGTTCTGAAGCCACTTCCATCAGAACCAGTGATATCTTCTGCGATCTTTCACGAATGGCATATTTTGACTCATCTGATACATAAATATCTCTGATATTGTCAAGCATGGTCAGCGCTTGTTCGCCCGATGACATGGCGGCCTTGAGCAAGTCAATTCTTCGGTGATCTCTTCGATACCAGTTCATTAATGTAATCGCCTTGTTCTGTAAAATATCAAAATAGACAAATGATGGATAGGCGTTTTTTACAACAGGGGTATATAAGATATTCGATAAGGAAAATTTTTCATCGATTGAGATCAAAGCTTTTTGGTAATAAGCTAAAGCTTTTTGGTAATCTCGATTGTTGCTGGTATAGTAGGTTCCTAAAAAGTTATATACCAGGGCGACGTTTTGATTTCTGTTTCCGAAGTATTTCGTGAAAATATTTAATGCGTTATTCAAATACTCTAATCCGTTCTTTTTGTGATTGTTTAAAAAATCTCCGAATTTGTAAGATGAAAAGGCAACCTCCTGATCCTGCCCCGGAATTTGTTTTGCTTTTGCAATAGACGACAAATAGTATTTACGGGCTTCAGAAAATTTCCCCATTTTATCATAAATGCCTGCAATGTTTCGATCTATTTTAATAGCAAGAGGAGTTTGAGAATCATTTTTCCTGGCTGTGAACAAAGATTTAAGCGCTTCTTTATTATTGCCCTGGTTCTCATAAATATATCCAAGGTTTACATAAATCGTATTGATTGTAGGATGCTCGTTGGGGTAATAATCTTTCAAAATTCTTAATGCTTGTATATAATAAGTCAAAGCTTTTCCAAAGTCTTTTTGATCGGTTACAATATTTCCTTTATTGAGATATAAGATTCCTAATCCTTTTTTTTGAAGTGGATCGTTTTTTAAGATTGCTTCAGCTTGGTTATAAAATTCAAATGCCTTTTGCGGCTTTCCTATCTGATAAAACAACACTCCCAGATTTAGGTAAACCTGTGTGATAGCGGCACTCTTTGTGCCATAAAGATGTTTACTTATATCGATTGAGTGATTAAAATAAAGCAATGCATTGTCATAGTCACCTTTCGCAGCATAAGCAATCGCTACGTTTTGGTCAAACATGGCATTATCGGTACCATACTTGTTGGCTTTATCTGCAATTGCCAAGGCTCTTTTATAATTATCAAGCGCCAGGTTTAGTATATGCTTATAGAAATAAGAGTTGCCTAATCCATTGTATTCCAATGCGAGCGAAATATGATCCTTGCCATGTACCCGGGTTTTGAAAAATATGGCTGAATTAAAGGCCTTTCGCGCCTCTTCGAGTCTGCCCATTTCGAGGTTACACAATCCTATTTTATGATATATGTCACCGAGTTTTATAAGGTCTTTTAATTTTTCTGCACTTTTTTTTGCCTCAAGATAGTATTGTTGAGCAATGTCTTGCTTGTTTGCAATTTTGGAATAGCAATCTCCCAACAGGCATTGTACAGTATAAGCAAGGCTTTGTTCATTTTGTGAAACCGGATTTAAACGGATCTTTAAAAGCAATGAAATCGCTTCTTCAGGTTTGTTTGATGTAAGCTTTGCTGAAGCTTGACTCAGCATATTTCGAATAGCGGTTTCATTCCTGAGCGAAACTGGCGGAGCACCCTTAATTTGAAACGAAAACGAAATGCATATGAATAATATAAACAGCCAACCAAATGGACAAGTGATAGTATAAAATCTACATTTTAAGATTTTTGGCATGCTGGATGAAAGAATTGATGAGCGCGAGTTGTGTGGTTTACTTTAGGCTGTAAAGTTAACTAATGGATCGAATAATTGAATGAATGGTTCATTATTTTTATAAGTTTTAAATGAGTGAATAAATCGTTTGATAATAGATATTTAGCGCATTAAAATCGGCTTTTGGAGTTTTCTGCATGAATAAGAAAGCGTATATCAATAAAAAGAGGCTGTCTCTAAAGTCCTGTGCCCCTTCGAAAACCTCAACATTTATCCCCTGAAATGCTTCCGATACCCTTTCAACATTTGTGGGTGTGGCTTCGTTTACATGTAAAAGACAAATGCCCCTGCCTTAAAGGGATGTAGAAGGCGGGTATCCGGGTTCTGTAGCCTTTATAAAATGAAAAAAGAGAATGTCTCGCTTTTTGACAATTGAGACAGACTCTTTTTCACACACGTATAAGATTCTATAATTCTATCTGGCAAGAACCATTCGGGATGTTGCCGAATAATTCTTGTCACCTTTCAAACTAATCGTGCAGAAGTAAACTCCGGAACGGAGCGAATTGGCATTAAAAGGAAGTTGTTTGAAACCGGCTTCCTGATATCCATTTACCGGTGTAGCGACCAATTGGCCTTCGATGTTGAAGATTTTCATTTCAACAACACCTGCTGTCGGTAGTGTGTAAACGATATTTGTTGAACCTGCAAATGGGTTTGGCCATGCGCCTTTAAGCGCAAAAGCAAATGCTTCACTTTTTTGTATCGATAGTGAAGGTAATTCAACTTTGGCTGTGCTAACGATTTCTCCTGATTTACTTATCAAATGACTATTTTCCCCAAGATCGAATGTGGATTGATCCCCATTAGTTGATTTGCCTTTAATGACAAAAAGGGTGGTGGCGTTCGACAAATCGAGCGTTTTCATATTGGGATCCACCCAATTTGCATTGATAGTCTGGCCTGAGACATTCACATTCAAACCTTGAATAGCGGGAATTACTTCATCAATTTTGAAATTGGACGGACATACGATGCTTAAACCAAAACCGGCTGCAGGCACTGCAGAAGAAATCCTGACGGGGAGTTCAACGGCTGAATTGACGGTGTTAGAAGTATTAACATAAGCTAAATTAATTGCTGTAGTTGGTTTGCTACCCGGTAGATAAACTGAACCTAAATCTCCTGTTGAAGTGCCACTTGACGGTGGAATAGGAATATCCCCATTTGCCGTTTTAGTTCCCTTTGCCGAAACATGAACTGTTTCAAATTTCCAGTTACCTGCAGGAAAAGTATAGGAAGATTTTGCCCAATTGCTGACCATCATAACAAAATCATTTCTGTCTACAACGTTATTATTATCGACATCTGCAGCGATAAGCTGGATGTTGCTGAGCGGTAAATAACCGGAAATGTACATTAGAACTGAAAGGCAATCCTGCATCGAATAACCTCTTGAAGGTTTATCCGAGCTGGCCTTTACTGTATATTCACCTGCCGGTACATTTGCGAAAGTATACGTCCCGTCGCTGTTTGTTGTAGTGGTAGCCACAACCTGTTTGTTCTGATCTACCAATGTTACGTTTACATCACTTAGCGGAGATTGACTGTCGTTGTGATATATATACTTACCAGTTACATTAACTGTTTGAGCCTGAGCAGCAAAAACAAAAAATATGGCTGCTGCCAGTGACATCAATTTGAATAATTTTTCTTTGCCCATCATGATTCAAAATTAGAGTATAAATAATATCATTTAGTTTATTTAGGGATTTCTTCTATCTTAATCCGGAAAAAAAGAAAAGGTAACCCTTAAAACTAAATTATTTTAAAAATAATTTTCAATTTTGCATCGTTCACTTTTTTTTACCGTACTTTGGTTAAATAATATTTATCGCCTAATTTATTGCCAAAAATAAAATAAATAAAAGTAAAAATAGATAGTGTATTTATATTGCTGAAAATCAGTTGGCAAATAATGGTGCGGGAAAAATGTTGAAAAAAAATGTTAAAAGATGTATTACCTTTTTGAAAAAACTGGATTAAAGAGCTGTGGGGATGATTCGTTATACAGATGAAGCGATTGTGGAAGGATTGAGATTGAGGAAGGAAAAAATCATAAAGTATGTGTACAAAGAATATTTTTCAATGGCACGACACTTAATTGTGAACAATTCCGGAACCAATCAAGATGCCGAGGACGTTTTTCAAGATGCATTGGTGATTGTGTATAAAAGAATCATTGATGATGAACTTTCTTTAAATAGTTCATTCAAGACATTTTTTTATTCAATATGTCGAAATATTTGGTTGCAACGGCTTGGTAAAATGAAGGATAGAAGTAATGACTTTGTCGATTTTGAAAGCATTACAAATTTATCCGAACCCACGAATGATGAAATAAACAGCATCGAGAATAAAAAACAGAAGCTTTATCAAATACATTTTCTGAATTTAAGTGAAGATTGCCAAAAAGTGTTACAGCTATTTCTCAGAAAGATATCCCTACGTGAGATTTCTTCTATAATGGGCTATAAAACTGAAAAATACGCTAAAACCAGGAAATTTAAATGCAAAGAAGAATTGAAATCTCGCATCATTAATGATCCCAATTATTTAAAAATATACACCGATGATTAAGAAAACTTCCCACAGCCAGCGTATTGAACAGTATCGGTTTGGCCCAATGTCTGAAAGTGAGAGATTAAAATTTGAGAGAGAACTGATAGAAAATCCGGAGCTAAACCACGAATTTCAACTTGACCTTGAAATTGAAGAATCTTTGAAACAGTATGATATTATAGACTTGCGCCGGAAAATCTTTAGAGCAATAAATGAAGATAAAGCTCAGGTTAAGTATCCTGTCAATAAATCATTCCATTCGAAATGGTATATGGTTGCAGCCAGCATTACCTTTTTAATATTGCTGGCAGGAGCTATTCATTTGATGAAACCGGTTAAATATACGAATAATAATCTCTTCGAAATGTATTATTCGAGTGAGAACGCGCATAGTGTGACACGTTCAGCCGCAACCAATAATAATAATGAGGAGGCGATGTCAAAATACCGGGAAAAAGATTTCAACGCTGCCCTTGTCCTTTTTAATGAGATTTTAGACAAAGATCCCAATAATATATATATCAGGTATTATACCGGACTTGCAAGTATCGAAGCAAATCAAACGGACAAAGCCATTCATGAATTCAAATTTATTATCGATCAAAAGAACAATCTCTTTGTCGAAAATGCCCAGTGGTACCTGGCATTATGTTATCTAAAAAATAATCAGGTAGAAACAGCAAAAGACTTATTCGTTCAAATAAGCAATTCCTCGAACTCACATAATCAGGAAGCAACACAAATATTAAAAAGAATTACTAAGTAAAGTTGAATTTATGAATTGATGATATTTACCCATTAGATTTATTGTTTTTTTTCAGATTGCTTTCACCTAACAAGAGAAGCTGTTTCAAATTCATGAGACAGCTCTTTTGTTTTTAAATCAGGTCGATTCTTATAAATTGGTTTACTGTTTTTTAACAATTGTTATCTGCAGATGGGAAAGCAATAATGAGAATATGGATTAGACGATGGCAAAACCAAATAATTCAACTTTTAAATCTTCTGATAATCCTAATCTTTACTCATTTTAAATTATTTTTTAGGGGTTGAAAAGATTCAAATTTTAGCTATTTATAAAGGTTAAAATACTAATTTTGCCAAAAATTTGAGTCGGGTCCCTAAAAATTTATAAAACAGGGTATATTAAATATTTAGCATATGACAACAAAGAAAAATTTTATCACTTGTGACGGTAACTATGCGGCGGCACATATCGCTTATCTTTTTAGCGAAGTAGCTGCAATTTATCCGATCA
>JAUZOX010000020.1 GCA_030706265.1 Bacteroidota bacterium
AATTGAGTTGAGTGTAAACATTCAAAGCGGATGGAATCCCGGTGGCCCCTCTATCACGCCCGATCTGGCTTTAAAAAAAATCGTTTATTCAGAGCTAAAGATTCAGGGTGGGAAAAAGGTGCATGTAACACTTCCCCAGCCAGAGACAAAATTAGTGTATAAAGACATTGTCGTTCAGGCATTCCAACAACCTTCTACTGATTTCCCGGTGAAAGATAAAGCTATCAAAAATTGGGGTCTAAAAACCTTTAACGAATCCTTCGGGATGAAAGGAATATATCCGCTGTATAAACTGCGCGATGAAAATATCTATAATTTTTATACGGGTAATACCATTAAAAAGGATGAAATCGTTAACCTTACGGATAAATACAAAAATGGGGTCATAGACTGGGATGCCCCAAAGGGAGAATGGACCATCATCAGATATGGCTGGACCTGTACCGGTGTCACGACTTCAACGACAAGTGATGGGTGGAACGGTCTCTCGCTTGACCACTTGAATCCTGAAGCTTTTAAAAAATTCAGTGATGACGTAATCGTGCCCCTGATCAAAACGGCTCAGTCTGCCGGCAATAGTCTGCATTTTCTTCAAACCGATAGCTGGGAAATGGGTAATGTTGGCTGGACCAACAACTTTATCAATGATTTTAAAAAATTCAGGGGCTATGATATAACGCCCTATCTTCCCGTCCTTGCAGGAAGGGTTGTTGAAAGCCTTGAACAATCAGACCGGTTTCTTCAAGATTACCGAAAAACCATTGGTGATTGTATTGCAGCCTATCATTATCAGCTCTTTAGTGATGTAGCACATCGATATGGACTGGGGATTCATCCTGAATCCGGAGGGCCCCATTCTGCACCCGTCGACGCATTGAAGGTAATGGCCATCAGTGATTATCCGCAGGGTGAATTCTGGGCAACTGCAAATACGCACCGGATAAAGGATGATGAGAGGCTTTCAGTTAAACAAAGCGCCTGTGTTGCACATACCACTGGCAAACGGTTTGTGGCTGCCGAAGGGCCTACTTCCATTGGGCCACAATGGGAAAGGGCGCCCAAAGATTTGAAAAGCAATATCGACCGTATCTTCTGCTCGGGTGTAAACCGGATTGAATGGCATCAGTTTACCTCGTCGCCAAAGGAATTCGGTATTCCTGGAAATGAGTATTTTGCAGGCACCCACCTGAATCCGAATGTTACCTGGTGGAAAGAAGCAGATGGATTTATCGGTTATCTGAACAGATGTTCATTCATGCTCTCAAAAGGGCTGTTTGTCGCCGATGTACTTTATTACTACGGTGACGATGTACCCAATTTTGTCTTTTTAAAAGAAGATGCCAAAGATCTCCGCTTCGGTTATGATTGGGACAAATGTTCAAAAGATGCCCTGATAAAACGCGTATCCGTAAAGAATGACAAGGCGGTCTTTCCGGATGGTATGAGCTATAATGTGTTGGTCCTGCCGGATGAAAGAAACATTGATTTAGAGGTATTGCGAAAGATAGAATCTCTGGTGAAAAATGGTTTGACGGTAGTGGGTCCGCGTCCCACAGGAGCGACCGGTTTAACCCATTACCCTGAAAGCGATAAAGAAGTCAATGAAATTGCAACCCGTATGTGGGGATCTACCGATGGTATGAGGAATATTGAAAACAACTACGGAAAAGGAAAGGTCATTTGGAGCATGGATTACAACCTTGCTAACCCGGACGACGAAATTTTGTCCAAAGACAGTACTGCAAAGAAAAAGAATATCAAAGTACCTACGTCATCTGAAAACATCATCAGGAAAAAAGACATCAATGCCATTCTTTCCGATATGAAAGTAAAACCGGATTTCGAATTCACGAGTACGCAGGCAAATACTGCACTGGACTATATCCATCGCACATGCGATGAAATGGAAATCTACTTTGTTGTGAACCGTTTTGGCCGAAAGGGAATCAATGATTTTGAGTACCGGTATCTGCCAACACTACCCGACCGTTTTGAACAGGTTGAATGCAAATTCAGGGTCACCGGAATGGTGCCGGAGCTTTGGGACCCGATGACCGGACAAGTTAAAAAAATAGTGACCTACAGGGAAGAAAACGGTCAGACCATAATCCCGCTCAGTTTGGAACCCGAAGGCTCAGTGTTTGTCGTATTTAGAAAAGCCGGAAATATGCCCCATATTACAAAAATTGAAAAAGACGGCAAGACACTGTTTCCCAACAATCAATATAAAGACTCAGATAAACAGGCCATTGAAATTACAAGAACCGGTAGTAAAGCTTTAACAACCATACTTGAGCCTGGCAAATATGTTATGACCTGGTCCAATGATAAAACAACCGAGGACAGCCTCAAATCTGCCAATCTGACCCAACCTCTTTCAGGCAAATGGATTGTCGAGTTTGATACCGCCTGGGGTGGTCCCAGACAGGTTGAGATCGACTCCTTAAAATCCTGGTCCCGTTTTGAAGATAAAGGAATAAAATATTACTCTGGAACAGCTGTTTATAAAAAATCTTTTTTGATTAACCCTGACCAACTCAAAGGGAATAAAGTCATGCTCGATTTGGGAAATGTTTTCGAAATGGCTACCGTTACCGTTAACGGAACCAGGATGAATGTTAAATGGAATGCTCCTTTCGTGTTTGATTTAACGCATGCTGTTAAGGAGGGTGAAAACAAACTTGAGGTTGAGGTGGTGAATCTTTGGCCTAACCGATTGATTGGCGACAGCAAACTACCTGCCGAAAAGCGCTTTACCAAAACAAACATCAATAAGTTTGATACTCCGGATTCGGAAAAGTATCTGAGGGAATCAGGATTGATCGGACCTGCTAAGCTTTGGTTCATCCACCAGGATTTGAATGAAATTCAGAAATAAATTAGCTGCACCCGGATCCTGATTTGTCATCAACTCTTGTATTTGGACAACTTATCATGTGTGACGACAGTTTGCTGCACAACACTGATGTCCAATGCCGTACATATTGCAAAACAATTTTGCGCCCGTGCTTTTAAGTATTGCCTTACCGAAATCAACAAGGATGAGAAAAAAAAACTATACCTTTGCATATCCGGTTTTAAAAAATGTATGAAGACATTTTTATTAACCTGGTGAAATGAGTTTGGCTCGGATGCTGACCAGAAAATGAAAATACGCCAAGAATTCCAACCAATATTTAAAAAAATATACTTTACTGATAAAAACAATAAAGTATAAATTTACATTTTAGGGTAGTATCATGTTGAACGCTTTTACGTTTTAAAACAAGCTACTACTTGATCATAAAACAGTTGATCTTTTATCAGCTGCATTTACATTAAAATTTTTTTGTCGACATGATACAAAAAGTACTAGTTGCTAACCGGGGTGAAATTGCAGTGCGCATAATGCGTAGTTGCCGGGAAATGGGAATTAAAACGGTAGCAGTTTTCTCGGAAGCAGATAGATCTTCCATGCATGTTCAGTACGCTGATGAGGCATATTTTATTGGTGAATCGCTTTCAACCGATAGTTATTTGAATATTGATAAAATTATCGGGGTTGCAAAACAATCGGGTGCAGATGCCATTCATCCGGGTTATGGATTTTTAAGTGAAAAAGCAGCCCTTGCTGAAAGATGCGAAGCCGAAAATCTCATCTTCATCGGCCCTTCGGCTCATGCCATTGCGACAATGGGAGATAAAATCACGGCAAGGAAAACCATGATAGCGGCAGGTGTTCCTGTAGTGCCGGGTACAAGCGATAAAGTAACCTCAGAAAAAGATGCGATAGCCGCCGTAAAAGAGATCGGACTTCCGGTCATGATCAAGGCTTCTGCCGGAGGGGGCGGAAAAGGAATGAGACTGGTTAGAAAAGAAAAGGACATTGTCAGCTCGTTGCGGGCGGCCCGTTCAGAAGCGGCTGCATCATTTGGCGATGATGCGGTATATATCGAAAAATATATCGACTCTCCACACCATATTGAATTTCAGGTATTGGCAGATAAACACGGCAATACCGTTCATCTCTTTGAACGGGAATGTTCCGTACAACGCAGACATCAAAAAGTGGTTGAGGAGACCCCCTCACCGCTCATGACACCCGAAAAGAGAATAGAGATGGGGAATGCGGCAGTTTCAGCTGCTAAGGCGGTTAACTATTCAGGTGCCGGAACCATTGAGTTTATCGTTGACGATAATCTGAATTATTATTTTCTGGAGATGAATACCCGTTTACAGGTTGAGCACCCTATCACTGAACGTGTTGTAGGGATTGATCTGGTAAAAGAGCAGATTAATGTTGCCAATGATAAAGTATTATCATTCAAACAGGAAGAATTAAGCCAACACGGCCATGCGATAGAATGCCGGATATATGCCGAAGACGCAGAAAATAATTTCATGCCGAACCCTGGTTTGATACGACACGTAACGGAACCTTATGGATTTGGAATTCGTTGCGACGGTTATGTTTATGAAGGCTACACCATTCCGATCTATTATGATTCCATGATTGCCAAACTGATCGTTTGGGGTGATAACCGTGAAGAAGCCATCGAAAGGATGAAAAGGGCCCTGTTCGAGTATAAAATTACCGGTGTAAAAACATCGATTCGTTTTCTTTCACGCATTATGGATGCTCCTGATTTCAGGGAAGGAAAGTATAACACCCATTTTATTGAAAAAAATCTTCCTTTCCTCCTTGCAGAAGGTGATTATGATGGCAAAAGTCCACAATTATACGAAGACCTTGCGGTAATGGTTGCTTTTTTTGATTATCAGTCACGTTTAAATGAAAAGAGTTCGAAATGGGCTCCACTCGTAAAATCGAGCATTTGGAAACACATTGGACGAAGAAGAGCGACGACTGAAATGTAAATAACTGATAGAATTTATTTTGCTATTTCTTAAAAGGAAAAAATATGTCATTGGAATTTTCAATTGATGGCCGTAAGCCTGAAGTTAAATTGATTGAATCTAAAGGTTCACGGGTTAAAATATCAATAGACGGGAGAGTCTATGATGCAGATATAGTAAAGTTTGGAAATGGTCTATATTCTATCATCATAGATGGACAGTCGTTTTCAATCGAAATGATTGAAGAAGATACTCCAAAACATTATGTACTGAATACTTTTTACAAGAGCTTTAATGTTGAAATCATCGATGCCGAAAAACGTTACCAGCGTAGTCGGTTAAAGGGCTCCAAGATTGGGGGCGAGAATAATATCTCCTCGCCAATGCCTGGAAAGGTTGTGGGCATCCCGGTTAAGGTAGGTCAAAAAGTTGAGGCCGGGCAACCTGTGATCATCATATCGGCCATGAAAATGGAGAGTGAATTAAAGGTTAAAAATGCCGGAAAAGTTAAAGAAATTAGGGTAAAGGAAGGTGCGGTCATAGATGCAAACCAGATACTCATGATCATTGAATAAATAATTATAAGGATGTCGACACTGGAAGAAAAATATAAAAAACTGGAAGAGTTAAACCATCTCGCAGAAATGGGCGGTGGCGTTGAACGCATAAAAAAGCATCATGCCTCCGGTCGGAAGACTGCCCGTGAACGCATTGAGCTCTTGCTGGATCCGGGTACATTTACAGAACTGGATAAGTTTGTAGTACACCGCTCACATGACTTTGGTATCGAAAAGGACAAGTTTCTCGGAGACGGTATGGTGACCGGTTATGGAAAAATTGACGGCCGGTTGGTATATGTTCATGCCCAGGATTTTACTGTATTTGGAGGTTCAATGAGCCGGGCAAATGCAGATAAAGTGGTCAAGATAATGGATATGGCTATAAAGATGGGCGCTCCGGTCATAGGTTTGAATGATTCAGGTGGTGCGCGTATCCAGACAGGGGTAAGAAGCCTGGCAGGATATGCCGATATCTTTTTCAGAAATGTCAAAGCATCGGGTGTTATTCCCCAGTTATCTGCAATTTTAGGTCCTTGTGCGGGCGGAGCAGTATACTCACCCGCTATTACTGATTTTATCATCATGACCAAAGAAAACAGTTACATGTTTATCACCGGTCCCGATGTAGTGAAATCGGTTACGCATGAAGAGGTATCCAAAGAAGAACTGGGAGGCGCTGAAACCCACAATGAGAAGAGTGGGGTTGCCCATTTTGTGGCGGAAGATGATGACCAGGCCATCATGATGCTACGTGAATTGATGAGTTTCATTCCCAGTAACAACATGGAAGATCCTCCGGTCCATCTCAGTGATGACCCTGTCGACAGGATGGATGAATCGTTGCAGACGTTGGTTCCCAACGATCCGAACAAGCCCTATGACATGAAAGAACTTATTTTCAGCGTTGTAGACAACCACAACTTCTTTGAGGTCATGCCCTATTATGCACAAAATATCATAATCGGCTTTGCCCGTTTTGATGGACGCTCGGTTGGTATCGTTGCAAATCAACCGGAATACCTGGCAGGTGTCCTCGATATCAATGCATCTGTAAAGGCTGCTCGTTTTGTGCGTTTCTGTGACTCCTTCAATATCCCGCTTATCACTTTTGAGGATGTACCTGGATTCCTTCCGGGAACATTCCAGGAATATAACGGCATAATCCGCCATGGGGCCAAATTGCTGTATGCCTTTTGTGAAGCAACGGTTCCCAAGATTACGGTTATTACCCGTAAAGCATATGGGGGAGCATACTGTGTGATGTCAAGCAAACATATTGGTGCAGATGTCAATCTTGCATATCCGACTGCAGAAATTGCGGTTATGGGACCGGATGGAGCCGTCAGTATCTTATACAAGAAACTGAGCCCGGAAGAAAAAGCCAATAAGGTGGAAGAATATCGCGAGACTTTTGCAAATCCTTATAAGGCAGCTGAATTGGGTTATATTGATGAAGTTATTTTCCCGCGTGAAACACGCTACAAGATAATCCAGGCACTGGAAATGACGCGTAACAAAAGCGTCTCTAATCCGGCCCGCAAGCACGGGAATATTCCACTTTAATCAAACGAGATAACTGCTTTGGATATCACCAAAAAACAGTAAGAGATTATGCATTCATCCATCAAACGGGTCGCTCATTTTATTCTAAGACTCCTGAAAGGGATTGGAATATTCATTGTTACGCTTGCGGTTATCTTCATGATGATTTATCTATGGGCACCTGTTTACAAATTTTCGTTGCATGAGCCTTTCCGTGGAGACAAGTTATTTAATCCGTATGCCAGGATGGATAGCAATAGCTGGCGTAAAGCAAACTTTCATATGCATTCCCGAATGGCAGGAGGTTTAACGGACGGAAGGCTGAATACTAGTCAAGCCATTTATAAAACATACCGGCGTTTGGGATACGATGTCTTTTCAATTTCCGACTATATGCGCGTCAACAAATATGGGGAAGGGCTACAAACCTATGTGCCTGCATATGAGCATGGGTATGGTATCTGGAAAAACCACCAGCTTTGTATCGGTTCAAAAGGAGTCTCTTATCTCGATTACCCCTTTGGACAAACCCTTAACGATAAACAGCATATCATTGATGTTTTGAAAAAGAAAAATGAAATCGTAACCATAGCTCACCCTCAGTTCAGAAAGGGATACTCACCCAATGACTTTCGTTATCTGCGTAATTATGATCTCTTGGAGGCATTAAATCATTACCGTTTTTCATTGCCCCAATGGGACGCGGCGCTTTCATCGGGCTATCCGGCTTATATCATAGCCTCTGACGATGCCCATGATGTAAACAAACCTGGTGAAGTTGGACGATGCGTAACATTTATCAATTCCCCATCTGATAAACCGGAAGATATCATTTCTAATCTTAAAGCCGGAAATGCGTATGGGGTAAGCGTCGGAAGGTATGAAAAGGAAACCATTGACAGTATTGCTGCTACTGCCTTCAATATTCCTAAAGTGAACACCGTCACCGTACGCAATGATTCATTGTTTGTTGCCGTTAGTACTAAAGCCGATGCTTTTCGCTTTATTTCACAAGATGGAAATCTCAAATCCCTTGTCCGCAACAACACAAAGGCAGTTTATCCGATCAGCAAGACTGACCCTTATATCAGAACTGAAATCCTTTTTGCCGGGACACATTTATCGGACAGCATTACCATATATCTTAATCCTGTTTACCGTTATAGCGGAGATAAACCTGTTAAACCGGCTGCTCCTGAGATAAATACAGTCGCTACCCTCCTCTATCGTCTCCTTGCTTTCTGTACTTTGATATTCATCCTTATCAATATCTTTGTTTTAAAAAACAGAAGCAGAAGAAAAGAAAGATAAACGAATTTACCATGGTATTCTTTCAGGTTTTAGGTGTATAACTGGAACTTAGAACTATAGCCCTGGAACTGCGTTATTATTATTGAGATAAGATCATTAGAATGAGATTTGAAAACTACAAAACATCACGACTGGTCATTTGGATCATAGCACTTGCAACAGTTGGACGGCTTTTCATTGGATACTTGCTTGAACTGGGAAATGATGAGGTTTATTATCTCACCTATGCCTATTCACCTGACCTTAGCCATTTTGACCATCCTCCAATGGTTGGCTTTCTTATCCAATTATTTACATTGAATTTCGCATTAAACAGCGAGTTGTTCATCCGATTAGGGCCGATATTGTTGTGCGCAGGAAGCAGCTGGATTATCTATCGCATAGGATGTATGCTCAGGGATGAGCTCACCGGGTTAATTGCCGTTGTAATGTTCACGGCTTCAATATATGCCTCTGTCATTGCCGGGACTTTTATTCTGCCCGATTCACCTCAACTTTTCTTTTGGCTTGCCGGTTTATTCTTTCTCCTTAAAACACTGCCCGACCCCTCACAAGTATTCAATCGAAAGGGACTTTATTGGGCTGGACTTTTTATTGGGTTGGCTATGCTGTCCAAATATACCAGCGTCTTTCTTTGGGTAGGAGCCATCTTATACATCATTTTTTATAAAAAACAGTGGTTGTCAAAAAAAGAATTATACCTCGGTATCCTGATCTCCTTCCTTTTATTCCTGCCTGTCCTGATCTGGAACTTTGACAATAAATTCATCAGCTTCCTCTATCATTCTGAGCGTGTTGCTGTAACGAATAATGGTCTGAGACCGGATTATTTTTTCACTGAACTCCTGGGTGAAATAATGTATAACAATCCATTGGTCTTTTTTATGATTGCGGCAGCATTGATAGCAGTTATTCGCAAACGCCATTTCTTAAACAGGGATCATAAGAAATTATTGCTCTTCATAGCCATTCCCATTATCCTTCTGTTCTTAGGCATTGCCCTGTTTCGCAGAACGTTGCCACATTGGACCGGACCAGCTTACACGACGCTGATTCTGGTTGCGGCATGTTGGCAACGGGAGCGAATTATCCGGTCAAAGCTTTTCAGGCCATTACCCGGAATAGTGGGTTGGGCAATGATTTTAACTATCCTTGCTGCAATCTTGGGCGTCGGACAGGTCACCAATGGATGGTTTGATCAACCGGCAAAGTGCAAGCCCACTGAATTGGGCAAAAATGATGTCACCCTTGACCTCTATGGATGGCATCAAATCGGTAATGAGTTTTCCGCTATCAGGGTCAGGACAGAGAAGAAGGGATTGATAAAAGAAGATGCACCAATCATAAGCTGGCGATGGTTTCCGGCAGCCAATATCGATTTTTACATTGCAAGGCCAAACGGGATGAAAGTTTTAGCCTTGGGAAAATTTGAAGATATTCATAAATATGCCTGGTTGAATAAAGAAAGAGGCGGGTTCCACTCCGGAATGGATGCCTGGTTTATATGCACAAGCCGTGATTTTAAAGACCCGGATGAGATCTACAGTACCTGTTTTGACTCGATAAAAATGGTAGAAACTGTGCCTGTCTACAGGGGTGGAAAACATGTGATGAATGCATTTGTTTTTCGCATGAAATCACTCAAACCCAATGCCGAAAGGGCTTTCGGCTTAGATCAATTAATATTGAATAATCATTAAATATTTATTTCATTTTTTCTTGCATAGTGTGTTTTCTCCATCTATATTTGGTCTACAAGAATTACCGCTAAATAATAACCACTATGAACAGAATAAGTATTGAAAAAAACGTCTACATCCCAATGCCCGTTACCATCGTAGGTGCAAATGTTGAAGGAAAGCCGAACTTCATGACTGCTGTATGGGTAAGCCGGGTAAATTCAAATCCCCCAATGATTGCGGTTGCAATCGGAAAAGAACATTACACTTCTAAAGGGATTTTCGAGAATAACACATTTAGTATTAATGTTCCAGCACAGGATTTATTAGTTGAGACAGATTATTGTGGCTTGATTTCAGGAAAAGAACGCGATAAATCACAACTTTTCGAGTTTTGTTATGGTGTAACCGGGACAGCACCAATGATAAAAGATTGTCCTATCAGTATGGAATGTAAATTGGTCCAGACAGTAGAATTACCGGATAATCATCTCTTTATCGGTGAAATTGTCCGTGTTGCCGCTTATGACTTCTTCCTGCGGGGAGGAAGTCCCGATTATAAAAAAATCCATCCGTTGTTGATGACCCTGCCCGACAGCAATTACTGGAGTTTGGGAGAGCATATTGGCGATGCCCATAAGATTGGTAAGTTTATGAAAGTAAATGTTTAAGAAGCGACAAGATATCGTTGAAAGTTTATTAAACAAAAAAGGCTGTCAGATAAATGGACAGCCTTTTTTGTTTAATGCTAAATCATCTTTTTCGGATCAACCCATTGGGTGAACTGTTCATCCGTTAATAATCCCAGTTCAATGGCAGCTTGCCGCAGTGAAGTGCCTTCCTTATGGGCTTTCTTGGCAATCTTTGCAGCATTTTCATACCCGATATGGGTGTTGAGTGCGGTAACCAGCATCAGAGAATTCTCAAGGTTTTTCCTGATGTTCTGTTCATTGGCCTGGATCCCGACAACACAGTTATCGGTAAATGAAACACAGGCATCACCAATCAATCGTGCCGCCATCAGGAAATTATAAATGATAACCGGTTTGAAAACATTAAGTTGGAAATGCCCATGTGTACCGGCAATGGTAATGGCAGCATCACAACCGACAACCTGGGCACATACCATCGTGAGAGCCTCATTTTGAGTCGGATTGACCTTACCCGGCATAATTGACGAACCCGGCTCATTCTCCGGTAATTGTAATTCACCGATGCCACATCGCGGACCGGAACCAAGTAAACGAATATCATTGCCTATCTTCATAAGGCTTACGGCAATTCTTTTCAATGCCCCTGAAGCTTCGACCAATGCGTCATGCGTCGACAATGCCTCAAATTTATTGGGCGCTGTGACAAAAGGAAATCCGGTTAGCTTGGCTATATTTCCGGCGACCTTGACGTCATATCCCTTGGGGGTATTAATTCCGGTACCTACAGCTGTCCCGCCCAATGCCAATTCTGCTATATGAGGAAGCACATTATTAAGGGTTTCAAGTCCGTGATCAAGCTGAGACACATATCCCGAAAACTCCTGTCCTAAAGTCAGAGGGGTGGCATCCATCAGATGGGTGCGTCCAATCTTGACAATATCCATGAAAGCGGTTGACTTGAATGCCAAGGCATCACGTAAATGTTTTAACCCCGGAATAGTCACTTCCATCAACATTTTGTATGCTGCGATGTGCATTGCCGTTGGAAAAGTGTCGTTAGAGGATTGGGACTTATTGGCATCGTCGTTGGGATGAATGGGACTCTTGCCTTCACCCAACACACCACCGGCCAATACATGGGCACGGTTTGAGATCACCTCGTTCACATTCATATTGCTTTGAGTGCCTGAGCCGGTTTGCCATACTACCAGAGGGAACTGATTATCCAATGAACCCGCTAGTATTTCATCGCACACCCTGGAAATGAGATTCATTTTCTCTTTTGGCAACACACTCAATTCATAATTGGTAATTGCGGCTGCTTTTTTCAAGTAGGCAAAAGCATGGATGATCTCAATGGGCATATGCCCATCTCCAATCTTAAAGTTGTCCTTTGATCGTTGTGTTTGTGCGCCCCAGTATACATCTGCCGGCACTTCAACAGTTCCCATCGTGTCTTTTTCAATGCGGACTTTCATGATTTGCTTTTTATTTAAATGATACAATCAGAATAATTTGTCTGCTTTATCGGCCGGATCGGCCCAAACAGCCTTATAATTATTAACAATAATAGGACGTTTAAGTAACTTGGGATTTTCAATAATTATTCGAATCCATTCTTCATCTGAAAATTGTTTCCCTTTCAATTGTTGTTTAAAAAACGATTCCTGAGTGCGGATCAGATCATATGGTTTTACATTAAGCCGTTGCAATAGCTGAAGAATTGTTTCCGTAGTAAGTCCGGTTTTGAGATAATCAATGACTTCGAACTCACTGGTTTTTGTTTTCAGATAATCCAATCCGGCTCTTGACTTACTACACCTGGGATTATGATATATTTTTATCATAAGTGTTTGCTTTTATCCTCCAAACTCCATGAGATATGCCTTAATAAATTCCTGAATATCACCATCAAGAACAGCTTGTGTGTTTGAGGTCTCATAATTGGTTCGGACATCCTTAACCAATTTATAAGGCTGCAGCGTGTATGACCGTATCTGTGAACCCCATTCAATCTTTTTCTTGTTGCCTTCGATGATTGCCTGCTTTTCTTTACGCTTACGAATCTCTATTTCGTATAGTTGTGATTTAAGCATCTGGATAGCCTTTTCCCGATTCTGGAGTTGTGAACGGGTTTCCTGGCACTCAATGACGATGCCGGTAGGTTCGTGACGCAACCTTACGGCAGTTTCAACCTTGTTTACATTTTGACCGCCGGGGCCACTCGAACGAAAAGTATCCCACGAAATGTCGGCAGGGTTAATTTCAATATTAATATTTTCATCCACAACAGGATAAACATAAACCGAAGCAAACGAGGTATGACGACGTGACTGTGAGTCAAAAGGAGATATCCGTACCAGGCGATGTACCCCGTTTTCACCTTTCAGATATCCAAACGCATAGTCCCCTTCAAATTCAAGAGATACACTCTTTATTCCGGCCGTATCACCTTCCTGCAAGTCAAGTTCCTTGACTTTGTAATTGTTGCGTTCCCCATATCTGATATACATTCTCATCAACATAGATACCCAGTCCTGACTCTCTGTTCCGCCCGCACCCGAATTGATATTGACGATGCACCCCAGTTTGTCCTCTTCATTGCTGAGCATATTGCGGAACTCAAGTGCTTCAATCAGTTCGAGGGTTTGATTGTAAGCCTGGTCAATCTCATCCTCTGTAGCCTCTTCGGCCTGATAAAACTCATAGAGAACCGACAAATCCTCATTTGCTGCGGCTGCAGCTGCAAAATCATCTGTCCAGTGTCTTTGTTCCTGGATACCTTTCATGGTCAGCTCTGCCTTTTTGGGATCATTCCAAAAATCAGCTGCATGTGAAATTTCTACTCCTTCTTCAATCTTTTTTAACCGACCTGGGATGTCAAAGATACCTCCTTAAGGCATCTATCCTTTTTTCCAGATCTTTTAGAGTTTCCTGTGTAATCATTTTATATAACGTTTATTAAGTTCCTGAAAAATTAAATTTTCTTCAAAGCCCTTTGAGGCTAAATATGAAAAGATCTTCTGCTTTATCACCCTTTCATCATCTATGGCCTGGAGAGCCCGAAGTTTAACGTCAAGCTGATCGGCCAGACATTTCATATACTGTTCTTCATCAATGAGATCAAGCGCCCTTGAAATCAACTCTTCTGCCACACCCTTGCTGCGAAGGCCGGCCCTGATTTTCATTTTACCCCATCTAAGAATCCTGAATTTACTCCCGGCATATGCTTCCGCAAACCGCTCATCGTTGAGAAAGCCCTCCTCCTCCAGTTTGTCCAAAATTTGCTCACATTGTTCCCGGGCAAGGCCAAACGAATGTATACGAGTAACAACTTCCGCCCGGCATCGTTCCTGATAAGCACAAAACGACCTGGCCTTTGCCAAAGCAACAGCCGGGTCGTTTACCGGTAATACAGATCCACTTTTATCTGATCTGCGAATTGTCATTAATTAAAAGTGTCAAGCTCAAAGTCAAATATCAATACTGAATTTGCCGGAATAGTCGTAGTAGCAGTACTCCCATATGCTAAACCTGAAGGAACAATCAGCTCCCCTTGGCCCCCTTTTCCAAAAAGTTTTAGTCCTTCTGAAAAACCTTTTATTAAGTTTAACATCGTTAACTGGGCAGGTTGTTCATATAATTCATAAGATGAATCAAATTGAGTTCCTTTTTGGGTTCCAGAGAGAAGATAACCCCGATATTTTATGTAAACGGTAGAAGTGCTGGTTGGACGTGTGGAATCACCAGGTTTTGTCACAACATAATATAAACCCGATCCGGTATGCTTTGCATCAAGATTATTAGCTTGAATGTAAGCAAGTATGAGTTTATTATCAATTGCGCCCTGATCAACTTTGTCTTTCTTGCAACCCGCAAATGCGATGAGCATAGTGACCAGTAGTATGCTTAGTTTTTTCATGCGTAAATAATTTGTATTAAAATGGTCGCATGGAACTCGCATGGATGATTTTCATCGGTGTTGATGTTTTTGGAACATGCTCGGTTCATGCGTAAATAATTTGTATTAAAATGGTCGCATGGAACTCGCATGGATGATTTTCATCGGTGTTGGTGCTTTCAAACATGCTCGTTACATCGGTATTAATTGATTTATTTTCTGTTGGTCCAAAGTTACAAAAAATATACCTACTGTAATAAACGGTCAACCAATGAAGGAGTCCCAATTCCTGCTTTTTCGTTGATAATTTCTAATCTTTTAACAAATGGCAGACCATGTGCATTGGGGTCGATTAAAAACATGCTTGCGCTATCCGGGACGTACTCAATCAAACCGGCAGCAGGATAAACATTTAACGAGGTACCAATGACAATGAAAATATCGGCTTGTTCGGCAAATTTGGCCGCTAATGAAATCATCGGAACCGGTTCTCCAAACCAGACTATATGTGGCCGTAATTGGGAACCTTTTTCACATTTGTCTCCCATTTTGAGTTCCCATCCATTTAATTCGTAAACTAAATTATCATCTACTGTCGACCTGACTTTTTTCAATTCTCCATGAAGATGAAGAACTTTCGACGAGCCGGCTCTTTCATGCAAATCGTCTACATTCTGAGTGATAATCTGTACATCAAACTTCTGTTCAAGTCTGACCAATGCTTTATGAGCAGCATTCGGTTGAGCTGTTAACAACTGCTTACGACGTTCATTATAAAAGTTGAGTACCATTTGAGGATTACGTCTCCAACCATCAAAAGTTGCAACATCCTCAATTCGATGTTCTTCCCAAAGACCTCCGCTATCACGAAAGGTCTTCAATCCGCTTTCGGCACTGATCCCTGCACCGGTTAAAATAACTATTTTTTTCATCAGAAAATAATTTGATAAATAGGTTGCGTAGAACTCGCACGTTAGATTTTTATACGATAATAATTTTATTAAATAGGTCGTATAGAGCTCGCATGTATGCTCGGTTCATCGGTGTTTGTGTTTTCAAAACCATCCGCAAAAAATATTTTTAAATCAGATGAAGCTTCTTGTCAGATGTTTACCGGAGTTTATATTTAACAAACCCCCCAGGTTCATTTTTCATCAAACAATTGCATTTCATCCAGAATCTTCATCGTGTTGCGAACTGAATCAGCAGATTCATTTAACATACGCATTTCATCTTTATTCAATTTCAGTTCA
>JAUZOX010000200.1 GCA_030706265.1 Bacteroidota bacterium
CAACTTTATCCACATCTACATCGCCCACAACAATGATTCCCTGTAGATCCGGACGATACCATTTTTTATAGTAATCTTTGATATCCTGGTATGGAAAATTGTTGATGATATCGATGCTGCCTATCGGCAGCCGGTTGGCATATTTTGAATTTGCAAAAACATCTTTAATCATGGCATCCAACACCCGGTAATTGCCTGTATTTCGGGTTCGCCATTCTTCACGGATTACACCGCGTTCATCATCAATGTCCTTATTTTCGAGGGAAACAAAACCAGACCAATCGTGTAAGATAAGCAATGCGGAGTCAAGAATGGTTTCGCGGGTAAGGGGTACGTTGGATAAATTATAGACCGTTTCATCTATTCCGGTGTAGGCATTCACATTTTCCCCAAATTTTACCCCTATCGTTTCAAGGTATTTGATCAGACTGCTTCCCGGGAAGTGTTCGGTTCCGTTAAAACACATGTGCTCCAGAAAATGAGCCAGGCCACGTTGATTCTCTTCTTCAAGGATAGAACCTACCTTTTGGGCAATATAGAACTCAGCGCGATTCTTGGGTAGGTTGTTTTTACGGATATAGTAAGTAAGCCCGTTTTCAAGTCTGCCAATCCGAGTCTTGGGGTCAACCGGAAGTTGTTGTTCCTGTTGGGCAAGTCCGGTTAAAGCAAAGCAAAACAGTAAGATAATAGAGAATAGGAATGGTTTTTTCATTTGGGTTGGTTTAAATCATCGTGAAAAATGAAAGTTCGTCCAATAATCGAATACAAGATAAACAAAACCAGGTAATAAAATCTTGTCTAAATATATACATTGAAGTTAAATTTGTAATATTGAAGTTCAAATCAAAAAAACAAAGATACTATGGTACTGGGAAATATTTTGGTAATTGATCCGAAAAACACTTCGACCAGGATTGCTGTTTTTGAGAATTCGAAAATGTCATTTCTAACGACGATCAGACACAATATACACGATTTATCGGCATTCCCAACGATACAGGATCAACTGACCTATCGCAAAGAGGCGATTTTAAAATTATTAAGGGACAATAACTTTGCCATTGATGAGTTTGAAATCATCATAGCACGCGGCGGGCTCACCAAGCCGGTGTCCTCGGGGATATACGCAATCAATGAAGCCATGAAGCGGGATTTGCGCATTGGGGTGATGGGGCAGCATGCAACGAATCTTGGTGGCCTGCTGGCTTCAGAACTTTCGGCCCTTACTACAGGCGCCAGGGCGATCACAGCCGATCCCGGTGTAATGGATGAACTCGACGAAGTAGCACGTTTGTCCGGTCACCCATTGTTTCAAAGAAAGTCTGTCTTTCATGCGCTAAACCAAAAATCAGTCGCACGGAAATACGCCAAGTCTATCAGTAAACAGTATGAAGATTTGAATCTCATTGTTGTCCATGTTGGCGGCGGCGGCATTTCTGTTGGTGCTCATCGTAAGGGGAGGGTAGTGGATGTAAATCAATGCTACGACGGCGACGGTCCGTTTTCTCTGGAGCGCAGTGGCAGTTTGCCGGTCGGCGATCTGGTCCGTTTATGTTTTTCAGGCGATTATACCCAAACCGAAATCATGCAGATGATCACTACCCACGGTGGCATGATGGGTTACCTGGGCACTACCAATTTTGAAGAGATAGAACGAAAAATTAATGAAGGCGACAACTATGCGGCATTCATTCTTTCGGGTATGGCATACCAGGTTGCCAAAGAAGTTGGTGCGATGGTGAGTGTCTTTGAAGAGCAACCCGATGCAATCCTTCTTTCGGGGGAACTATTTCATAGCCCACGTTTCGGCAATTACCTGTTTAAACGGATTCAACGCTTTGCACCCGTTTCCGTTTTTCCCAACGAGGATGAGATCGATGCTTTGGCTGAGAACGCAATCAGGGTATTAAAACAAGAAGTGGAAATATTACAATATTCGTAAAACGATATTGAATTTTAAAAGAGACGATGTGCCGGTATCTAATTCAGTGATAGGCACCGGCATATATATTGTTCCTGCTTATTCACCGGCAGGGACAAAAGAAACAAATTCATCCAGGGTCAATTTCCGGTCAACTTCGAAACCCCGTGCTCCCCTTTTTACGGTAATGCATTCTGTTGCCAGGTCGTGTTCAAGGAAGATGGTTTGCTGCTGATCAATAACCTCGTTTAGAAATGATTCTTTTTCTTTTAGGGTTATAAGTGGGCGTGTATCATAGCTCGGCACATAAGGTAAATGAACCACACCGGCTAATGGTATAAGATCTCCTCCATAGATAAGGGTATTGCCGTAATAATTGATATAAACCACAATCTGGCCATCGGTATGACCATTGAAGAACCGGATGCTGATACCGGGGAACAATGGTCCCTCTTCTTTAAGTAGTTTAAGTTGTCCGCTTTGCTGAAGGGGCAATATGTTTTCCGGAAAGTAGGAAGCCGCCTCTTTAAGATTAGGGTTCAGCGCCCATTCCCATTGCTGCTCGCTCACCCAGTATGTAGCATTTTTAAAAGCGGGTTTCAGCTCGCCCGAAGAATCTCTTACAACACTCCCACCGCAATGATCGAAGTGAAGATGGGTGTGAATGACATCGGTGATATCGTCAAAAGAGTAGCCCGCGCCGGTCAGTGATCCGGTTAAAGAATCATTTCCGTTCAGGTAATAGTAACTGTAGAATTTTGCCGATTGTTTATTTCCACAACCCGTATCTATCAATACCCTGTGATCACCGGTATCTATCAACAGGCAACGCATTGCCTGATTGATCAGGTTGTTCTCGTCGGCCTCATACATTTTTTTCCAGATGGTTTTCGGTACTGCTCCAAAGGTAGCGCCACCATCCAATTTAAAATTCCCGGTTGGAATAGAATATAATTTCATTAAAATCAGGGTATTTAAGATTTTGTTATGATTTGATCTCGAAATAAAATAATGATGCAAACATAATTCAGGGAAGAGCAAATCCCTTCATCAAAATCATATTTATTTTGGCAAAGGATAGTTTAACCCTTTTTCAGTGTAAAACCAAAAGTAGTCCCCACGCCGGGATAGCTTCTGACATTGATGGTCTGTTTATGCGCTTCGATAACATGCTTTACGATTGCTAAACCAAGACCGGACCCACCTTGTTCACGGCTGCGTCCTTTATCTGTACGATAGAAACGTTCAAAAATACGTCCAAGATCCTGTTGTGCAATTCCGACTCCATTATCGGTAACTTCGACAAGGATGTTTTCATCCATATCGAAAAAACCTATTTTTGTCAGGGCCTCCTTTTGCTTGAAATTGTACTTGATCGAGTTTTCAACCAGATTGATCAACACCTGCCTGATACGTTCCTTATCGGCTTTGACAAAAAGGGCTTTTTCATAGATTTCTGCCAATTCAATCTTAACATTCTTGTTTTTTGATTTTATTTCCAGAAATTCTATTACTTCCCGTGTAAGACCGATAATATCAAAACGGGTCATACTGAGTTTTAATTGACCTGACTCCAGTTGCGAAATAGCCTCCAGGTCTTCCACTATGGCAATCATCCTATTGATGCTTTTCTCCGCACGCAATAAATATTCCTTGTTTACCGAGGGATCGTCCAAACCACCATCGAGTAATGTCAGCACATATCCCTGGATGTTGAAAATCGGGGTTTTCAGTTCATGAGAAACATTCCCGATAAAGTCACGCCTGTATTTGGCGGTGGCTTGCAACTCTTCAATCTCTCTTGTTTTGGATTCCCCCCATTCAAGAACCTGCCGGTTTACCAGCTCCAGGGTATCTCCTGTGATGACCAGGTTGCTTTTATCTTCGTCTTTTGATCGTTTGAGGCTGTGAATGGTCTTATAGATAATTTTAATCTTATCGTAGATAAAAGATTCGACGAGTTTCTTCAGTAAGAAATAGGCAAACAGAAAAATAATAATTCCAACCAACAATGCCGGCAGTAAAATGCTTTTAAGCTGGAATGTCAGAAGCAACAAAGTAGCGATAATGGCAACCAGCGTGATCAGAACGGCACTTATTAAGGCGAAGCGTTTAGGATCTGTGACTTTTACCATTATAGTTCAAATTTATAACCAACTCCTTTGATGGTCTTGATATTGTTGATGTCGAGCTTTTCTCTGATTTTACGGATATGGACATCGATCGTTCTGTCACCGACAATTACATTGTCACCCCAAACCTTCGTAAAGATTTCGTCCCGGGTAAACACCTTGTTCGGTTTTGTTGCGAGAAGTTGTAGCAGTTCAAATTCTTTCCTTGGCAAACTGATTTCTTCTCCTTCGCGAATAACGACATACCGTTCGCGATCTATCACCAATCCCCCAAGCTCTATTTGATTATTGGGATGTTCTGTTTCTGCACGATGCCTGCGGAGCAAGGCTTTTACCCTGCTAACCAACAATCGGGGCTTTACCGGTTTGGTGACATAATCGTCAGCTCCGGCATCAAAGCCTGCTATCTGAGAATAGTCTTCGCCCCTTGCTGTCAGGAACACAATGATGGCGCTTTTGAGCTGCGGTATTTGTTTTATCTCCCGGCAGGTCTCGATTCCATCCATTTCAGGCATCATGACATCGAGAATAATCAAATGGGGAATGATTTCAATAGCCTTCTCCAATCCTTTTATGCCATTACCGGCCGTGAAAACCTGGTAACCTTCTTTGCGGAGGTTATAGCTCAGAAACTCGAGAACATCGTCTTCATCATCGACGAGTAAAATACGTATTTCTTCATTTAGCATATTTCCAAGGGTATTAATGGTCCAAAGTTAATAAATACTCATGAACTTGTGATTATTACGCAATTAAGTCATAATTATTTAACAATTACTTAATATGAGTCGTTCAGCTCAGAATGTGTAACTTTGCATCTATTTTTTAATTTATTGCATGTACGAAACCACGGAAATACAGGAACGGGCTGTCCTGATCGGGCTCATAACATCGGTTCAGGATGAATTTAAATCTGCTGAATACCTTGATGAATTGGAATTTCTGATTGATACGGCGGGAGGTGTTCCTGTTAAACGCTTTGTACAACGTCTCGAATTTCCTGACCCCCGCACCTTTGTGGGATCCGGTAAGTTAGAAGAAATCACGGCCTATATTAAAACAGAGGGAATTGAAATGGCCGTTTTTGATGACGAACTTACTGCTGCCCAGATACGGAATCTGGAACGGGTTCTTGAATGTAAAGTGTTGGATCGCACTAACCTGATCCTTGATATCTTTGCCCGAAGAGCACGTACGGCTCATGCCCGCACCCAGGTTGAACTGGCACAATACCAGTATTTGTTGCCCCGGTTGACCGGGATGTGGACTCACCTGAGCAAACAGCGTGGAGGTATCGGGATGAGGGGACCCGGAGAAACGGAAATAGAGACCGACCGTCGTGTGATCCGCAACAAGATTTCACTGCTGAAGTCCAAGCTGAAGGAGATCGATAAACAAAAAATCACACAACGCAAGAATCGTGAAAGCATGGTGCGTGTTTCCCTTGTGGGCTATACCAACGTGGGCAAATCAACCATTATGAATATGCTGGCA
>JAUZOX010000201.1 GCA_030706265.1 Bacteroidota bacterium
TAATGGTTCCATTGATGGAGCGATCTACAGAAACATTACCCTTTCCAATAGCGTAAGTTGTATTCATTATCCCATTAAAATCCTGTCCCTCCAATACATCTTTTTTCGAGTGGTGGTATGAAAGAGATACACGTATAAACATGGCCGGGATAAGGTCCTTGTAAGATAATCCCAATTCCCCTCCATTAGTTTGTGCTTTTGATAGTTTGTTGTTATAAGCATTGATGTTTCGGTAGCTCAGCAGGATATACCCGGGGTACAGTGTTTGTATATTTCCAAGTTGATTGGAAAATGTGTAACTGCCCGATAGACTTATTTTGTCATTAATGGGAAACCATGTGTGGATAGATGGCTCAAAAAACAGATAGTCGTTGGATTGCTTCTCCCCAGGAATCTTATTCGTTAATTTCAACATTTTATAGCTCACGGGCAAGGTGAGGTAAATAGCATTATTTGCAAAATGATAACTTGATTCTACGGCAAGGTTGACTTCTGATTTCAACCAGTCCAGATTATTTTTCAAGCTATCTGGTGTTGAATGAAGTGCGTTTTCTGTTTCGCCCAGCGGTCTTAATTCAGAGTTTAAATGCTGAGATTCGATGTTCAAGCTTGCTTTTGGTTCCAGTATGATTTTATGGAAGTTCAAGGAGGATAATAAGGAGAAGTTGTTTGAGGATTGAAATGTGTTAAGGCTTACTTGTTGTCCTAGCGCGCTGTAATAACTTCCCGCCATAAAAATGTCGGGGTATAAGCCCGGATGAAGTATCAATGTTTCAGGGTTTGACATGTAACTATTTCTGGAACTGAATTCAATTCCTTTTCCATTATCTTTTCTATTTATCAAATTAAAGTAATTTGTCAAAGCAAAAGAAGGACGATAAAGGCTTTGTTGAATGGTTTGGTTGGAGATAATCTCACCGGAGCTTCGTTCCCATGAACCTGCTATGTTGAAATCGTCGTTGAGATAATATTTCTCTTCATTTATATTGTACTGCAGCTTGGTTTCGAATCTGTTGATATTCTTAACAGCGTTTAATTTTTCATTTATCCTTAATATACTGTCTCCTGGCAGATAATAGGATGAAATGGCAGCGCTTTGCTGGGTTTGGAGATCATTCAGATAAATCAGGTTGAAAGTGAATTGTCTGCCCGAGTTAAATTTTATCAGATTATTAATGGTCGCAGCATTTGAATTATTGAATAAATAGCGTTTTTGACTGATGCCCGGTGAGGCAGGCATTTGAACATTCAACATATTCCCACCTGAAATTTGGTCACCGCCTGTGAACGACTTCAGCTCATTAGATAAATCTACACCTGAATTATTCTCTTTGTACGTATACATATTCTGTTGTCCTTTTGCAAAATACATACCGGTCAGTTCGTTTTCACCCAATAAAGGGCGGGCTCCTATTCCCAATTGAGCCATGACACTGAAAGTTCCTTTTGCTCCATCCTTTAATTTTAAATTAATGGCAGCATCAGAAGAAAATTGAGATTTTGCAAGCGCTTTTATAGGCTGATGATTTTGTAAAATCTGAACAGTAGAGACATCAATAGCAGGAATATTATTTATCGCAATCCCATAACGACCTTGTAACATATCTAAATTCTCGATATAAAATTTATTGATCGGTCTTCCGTTAAACAAAATCTCTCCACTTCCATTTACTGTTATACCTGGCATTTTTCGAAGTACATCCCCGATAACTACATCCTTTTTGTCGGTAAAAGACGATGTTAAGTAGTTTATCGTATCGTGTGCTCCCCATATTTTTGTTGCTTTGACTTTTACCTCTCTTAACTGGATTACTTTTTCTTCTATTTTGAAGTCAACTGTTTGTGTTTTGGCTTTTATCGTTTTGGATTGGCTGGCAATATTAAATCCTGAAACGGTAATGGAGAGCGAGTCCAAATTCCCTGTGTAGGAAAGTTCATAACGTCCTTCGTCCGATGAAAGTGTATAGGCCAGAATGGCCGCATTAGACATGTTTCGCAAAACGATTGGTGCTAAAGGAACAGGTAATTCGTCAGATGTAACAACTCGTCCTTTGATTATAATCTGAGCTTTATTATAGCCGGGGAGGCTCAATAAAATAATCATTAGTGATATGAACTGATAGAATTTTGTCATATAAATATTATTTTATATCAGCTGTCGAAAACGGGTTGGCCGAAAAAAAATGTAGTTTTGCTCATAGAAGTTTTATGTTCACAAAACAAAGCTACAAATTTAAGGGGACGGGCCTCGGTTCGGCTTCCTTTATATCTTTAACTTTTTACCTGACAGTACTTATTGAAAATTAAAATCCACATTTGTTTATTGAGTCAAAGTCATCCATTTGTATCAACGTCTTTTCCATCTGCAACAAGAGAATAAAAATATATCCCTTTTTAGTCCTATTTTGAGCGTAGCGTTAACTTGGACTAAAAATAGAAAATAATAGTTCGATATTGAACCGGTTTAACGTTTTAATATGGTTGCAAACCATACCGGTTAACAGTCCAGGTTACGGCTTACGCCTAAACCTGAACAATAAATCGGCCATACCTGAACCAAATGGGGTTAGATGATAGTGCAGAAACATAGCCAGGATAATATTCCTGAACATTGATTTGCCTCTTTGACATTAAGTCATGAAACAGAAAGGCTAAAACCGGTTTTTGTTCTTTTTTTAGAATTTTAGAGACAGCGATTTAAAATATAGTCCCAATGGTCATACCTATGGCAGCATTACTGGCATATCCGCCAAACGTTATGGGGAATGGAGCATACATGGTGATGAACTTAATGGCCATCCCGGGAGAGACTTTTACGTTTGTTCTTGACTTGACGATATTGTTTTCGGGATAGAAGGTGGTCGTCCGGGTAAGCCCTATGTCTCCAGTGATAATGATGCATCCTGCCAGGTTATAACCCAGAAATCCCGCAATAGATGCATCGTTAAATGTTCCAATATCATTGCCGGTTGGATGTGGCCTGAAGCCAATGCTTCCTCCATAGACTATGTTATTTTTATCGATGTACCCACACTCAATTTTCATAATATTCTTCAGGGTATTCACATCGTTCAATCCCATGCCCACACTGACATCATAGGCCGGGACGGTCACAATACTCAAGTTTGAACACTGTCCGCCCATGATTCCTTTGCCTGAAATGCATTGTGCTTCGATGGAAAGAATTGCAAGCAAGAAGAATAATGATAATAATGTCTTTTTCATTTAGCCAAGCGGTTATCATGTCATTCGAAGGTGACGGATAGTTGAAAAACCTTGGATTTCAAACTGGTAATTGAAGAAGTTGAAAAGGGAACATCTCCCAAAACGGGATCTCTGTCTAAGATATCGTTAAAGCCATAGCTCATGGTTGCGTCTACTCCCATTTTAAACCAGGCAAAATAGAAATCAAATCCCAATCCCATGACCCCCTGCAGATCTGAACGTTTAAGCAGCATTTTATGCGGATCATCAATTGATCTCGTACCACTAGATAACGAGGTAGGATCAGGGGAAAAATCATAAAGGTATTTAAGGCCTGTCTCTATAAATGGTCTCGTATTTTGAATACGGGCTCCACTGAATCGTAACATGACCGGTAACTCTATAAAAGTAGTTGATCGTGTTTTAGTAAATATATAAAGACCCTCATTAATACTTGTAGTTGCATTTAATAATTCAAGATTATATTTTAAAGATGTGCTGCCAAAAGATAGTGAAGGGGTACATCTTAAGTCAAAATTATCGGAAAGCCTCAAGCTACCCACCAAACCAATCGTAAAGAGTGCACTTGGAGAAGTTATGATGGAAGTTAATTTACCGTTTACAGGTATATCATTAACTTGTTGAGGCATACCAGATATTTGGTTATAAGTATTCGAGCTGTTTATTGATGCCCAATCCTGTTTAATCGAGAAGTCCATCCTGTTTATTGCCAGTAAAAAGCCAAAATGATAGGGCTCGTAATCGTATTCCCTTAAATTGGGAACGCCATATCGCTGAGCACCTGCGCTCATGGATAAGAAAGTCAACAATAGAAATGTGATGAGTGTATTTTTTGTCATTGTCTTTATCATTATAATTATGGGTCTTTTATAAAGATTATTTTGAGATCAATCAGCGCGATCAGTGCCCTGTCTTTATATGAAATTTTGAAAGGGTTATGAACGTTAATTATAACAGCGATAGGAATTAAATAAATTAAATTTCCAGGAAATCGAAAAGCCTAAAAAGGAGTACCAGTCATTGTCGGTCGACAACCTGTAGGGATCAGTATAAACATTGTCAAGCTTGCTCGTACAAGTTTTGCGTATGCCCCATTCCAGACCGGCTGTCACATTGGGGAACAGGCAATACTTGATCCCTATTCCTAAGGGGAAAACAAGTGTGGATCCTTTTGGAAGGGGCACATTCGAAGAATTAGGCTCTGCTTCTTTTACTTTAAAATTCGTTGCTCCCAAACCTCCAAAAATATAGGGTGCAAACCGGTTTTCATCACCTTCTGTACTGTACTTAAAGAAATTCACTTCAAATTGTGCAGATAATTCATTTAATGAAGTTTTAAAAGACATTTGTCTGTCAGGTTGAAATTGTCTTAAAGCATCATCTCCTGCAATTTCTGCATTTGAATAAGTTATTCGGATGGCCAGCCTGTCGTCAAGGTTGTAACGATAGAACAAGCCTGCCACCTTTTGGGGATGATCGAAAATATACTTTGGGGTCAAGGGATTGATGTCTCCGTTATAATAAGATAATCCGCCCAATGCCCCTATTTCACCTTGCTGGGCTGAGACAACCAAAGAAGCAAATAACAAAATAATTGTAAATAATTTCTTCATAGAATTTTATAGTAGTTAAAATGATGATTCAGGAATTCAAAAAATGGTTATTACCTTATTAGATTCTTGTCAGGTCATGCCAAATTAGGGATGCACATTTAATCATAATCTGATATTAAACTTTAAGTTAAAATTACAGATATTGGGAAGGTTATTTAGGATGGGAGGATGTCATTCCAAGCCATCTAAAAAATCCAAATCAGGCTTTTATGATCATTGCTGTTGGCTAATTGGTATTCACCACTATAGCAACGATGGCCATGAAGATGAAAAACAGGATTAACATAATGTCAACCTGGTTTTTTCGAAAGTAAGTAAATAATTTATCCATGTTTTTATTTTTTTAAAAGAGTGATTTCGTAGACTGATTGTTTGAACTCATTTAAATCCGGTAATGGGACGCAATCATAAACATGCTGTCTTATAACTGATTCGTCTTTGCCAGCTGAATTAATCAAGCACCAAAGTCAACTCAATTATACCAGCGTGCCTGCCGGTTTAATTGAGTTATTAAAGTTAAAAAAGGGATGAAAAGGTAATCCTTCGAAAGGTTTTGGGTTTCTAAGCGTCAAAAAAGGAGCAGTGAGCGTAGAACAGAATTTTAAAGAAAACAAAACAGCGCTGTATCTGACAGGTGCTTTATCTGTTTAGAGGTTGAATTCTTTTTCTTTTTGTACCATTTTCTTAAGGTCATTTGTAATCCTGTA
>JAUZOX010000202.1 GCA_030706265.1 Bacteroidota bacterium
ATCCATAAAGTATCCTTTAAATCTAAATTTTACCACTCTTTTACCTCCCATTTCGGATACTTTTTAGGCTTGCTTTTTTCTTGCCTTCATGATTGGTTTGGGCAGTGCAAAAAAAAGGATATGAAGACATACTCAGGACAGCGCAAAAAATATGCCAGTCAGAAATTTAGTTGCAGTTTGTAAATTAAGCAAAGAGTCAACAACCAGCTGCATGTTAGAGGTCAGCTGTTCAGCGCAAGCGCATTATCCAACCATCCTCAATGACATTGATTACAAAAGCAACCCAACTTCTGTAGAATTTTTCCATACTGATTGCGGGCTATTTGAAAATGGATCGAAAATGGGCGTTTCTTCCGTTATCGATAAAAAACATCGAAATCTCAACCCCAGACTTTTCCGGCTGATCAGAAATCAGGCCTTACGTTGAACACAAAAACATTCAACCGACATTGGGTTTATCAATAAGCCCCTGTCTCAGAGCCGGCTTACAGGATATATACTTCAAGCAGTCTGGTTTCCTTTATCGGGTACAGATTGACCCTGGTGGTGGTTGCAGGAAGCAGCAGTGCTTCGCCGGCCTTCACCTCGACTTTTTCGCCATCGGCTTCTAAGCGGAAAGCGCCTTCGGTGCAAGTATAGATCACGAACGAGTCCAGCTCTTCGTAATCCTTTTCGATCGGCTTTGACAGGTGGAGGATGTTGGTGGTGAAGTGTTCGCACGAAACCACCGGTGCCGTTTCGTTTTCCTTTTCACTGTAAGCAGTCTTATAGGCGTCGTGCTGTTCAAAGTCTATGGCATCGAGCGCCAGCTCGGTATGCAGTTCGCGGAACTCACCGGCCGCATCTATCCTGTCCCAGTCGTAGATGCGGTAGGTGATATCGGATGTCTCCTGTATCTCGGCCAGCAATAACCCGGGGCCGAGTGCATGAACGCGCCCTGCAGGGATAAAGAAGACATCCCCCTTCTTAACAGCCTCCCGGTTCATGATATCCGGTATCTTTTTATCCAACAGTGCGTTGATGTATTTCTCCCTGTCCATTTTTTGATTGAACCCGCAAATGAGTTCGGAACCGGGGTCGGCATCCATGATGTACCACATTTCGGTCTTGCCAAGACTGTTGTGTCGCTCCATGGCCATTTCGTCATTGGGATGAACCTGAACCGACAGATAATCATTGGCGTCAATCACCTTTACCAGGATGGGAAAGGTTTCTCCATACTTATCATAAACTTTTCCGCCAACCAGATCATCCATGTATACTTCGGTGAGCTCGTTCAGATCGTTACCGGCAAGATAACCATTGGCAACTTCGGTTTGTGATCCCTCCACACCGGATAACAACCAGGCTTCGCCGCAATTGGGAAGGTTACCTACCTGATGTCCCAATTGGTTCTTGATTTTTTGCCCCCCCCAGATTTTGTCCTTGTAAATGGGTTTGAATTTTAAGGGATACAGTTTATTCATGACAGTATTGTTTTGGAATGAAACGAGCATGATTGAAAATCACAAACAAGGATGAAAATCTTCCATGCGGGTTCCATCTGACCTATTTATTACAAATTATTTACAGATGAAACGAGCATGATCGAAGATCACAAACAACGATGAAAATCTTCCATGCGAGTTCCATACGACCTATTTAATCAAATTATTTTTCGGATGAAAAGTTGAACAAAGATAGCAATTCCGGGCAACATAGACTATCAAAAGCTCTTTTGACTAATCTTGATTTTATCGGGGCTATTACGGAAAAAAAGGATAATTTTGTTGATTATTCAGAAATAGTTTAAATAATTGATTTGCATGGATATTCCTCTTAACAGGCGCAAGCCCGACTGGCTTAAAATAAAACTTCCAAAGGGGGAGAGTTATCTGAAGGTGAAAGAAATTTTGCATGGGCAGAAGCTCAATACGATCTGTGAAAGCGGGAAATGTCCCAACCTGAGCGAATGCTGGACCGCGGGCACCGCCACTTTCATGATTCTGGGCGATATCTGTACCCGGGCTTGCCGTTTTTGCAATACCATGACCGGAAAACCCTTGCCGGCAGATGCGGGGGAACCCCTTCGCGTGGCTGAATCGATCAGGGCCATGAACCTGAAGCATTGTGTCATCACTTCGGTTGACCGCGACGACCTGGCTGACGGAGGCTCTGCAATCTGGGCCGAGACCATCCTCAGAATCCGTGAAGTAAACCCCGGTACTACCATCGAGGTGTTGATTCCTGATTTCAAAGGAAAGGAAGAAGATTTAAACAGGGTCATCAAAGCGCAGCCGGACATCATATCGCATAACCTTGAGACGGTGCGCAGGCTGACAAAACAGGTACGCCCTCAGGCCCGTTACGACCGTAGTCTTGAGGTGCTGAGCCGCATTGCAGCTTCGGGCACCGTGGCCAAGTCGGGCATCATGCTGGGACTGGGTGAGACAGAGGACGAACTGTTTGAAAGCATGGACGACCTGCTGAGGGCCGGGGTCTCGGTCATCACGCTCGGACAATATCTTCAGCCTACCAGGGACCATCTGCCGGTGGCGGATTACATCACTCCCGAAAAATTTACCGAATACGGACGCATGGCCCTCAGAAAAGGCTTCAGGGTTGCCGAGAGCGGTCCGATGGTGCGCTCATCCTATCACGCCGAAAGGCATATATAAAAACGGAACTTGGATCAACAAAATAAGGCTATGTACGAAGTAGCATACCGTGATATCGGAATCGTTGAATACAACGCAGCCTGGCAATACCAGGCGCAACTGTTCGACGAGATTGTGGATATTAAGAAGAAAAACAACGATCTGCCAGCCGATCGGCAAATCACAACCCCCAACTGGTTGCTGTTTTGCGAGCATCCACACGTGTTCACGCTGGGAAAAAGCGGGGAAGAGGAAAACCTGCTTGTCGACGCCCTTCAGCTGAGGGCAAAACATGCCAGCTTTGTCAGGACCAACCGGGGTGGGGACATCACCTATCACGGCCCGGGACAGATCGTGGGGTATCCGATCCTCAACCTGAGCTACTTTGTGAAAGGGGCACGCGACTACATCGATAAACTCGAAGAGTCGATCATCCTGACCCTGCAGGTCTTTGGAATCAGGGGCGAAAGGCTTGAGGGCGCCACCGGGGTGTGGCTGGACCCGCTCGTCGTGAGTCGGGCGCGTAAGATATGCGCGATCGGGGTCAGGACGAGTCACTGGGTCAGCATGCATGGCTTCGCCTTAAATGTAAATACCGACCTGAGCTACTTTAACATGATCAATCCCTGCGGCTTCACGGATAAGGCCGTCACCTCCATCGAACGGGAACTGGGCAGCCCGGTACCCATGGAGCAGGTGAAGAAGGTGTTGAGAGAAAAGATGGCGGAAGTGTACAACTTTAAACTGATTGAATAGATGAAATGAACATGTTTGGAAACTCAAACACCGATGAAAATCTTCTGTGAGAGTTCCAAACAACTGATTTAATACAAATTACTTACAGATGAAACGAGCATGTTTGGAAATCACAAACACCGATGAAAATTGGCCATGCGAGTTCCATCTGACCAATTTAATAAAATTATTTTCAGATGAAAACGGTTTGTGTCTTTTGCGGTTCCAGTGCCGGCAACCGAAACAGTTATAAAGCGGCGGCCCATAACCTGGGACGCATCCTGGCCGGGAAAGGGATCACCCTGATATACGGCGGCAGCAATGTCGGATTAATGGCCATTATCGCCGATGAGGTGCTGGCTCACGGGGGAAAGGTCATCGGCATCATGCCCGATTCCCTCATCGAAAAGGAGGTGGCCCATTCAGGGCTGACGGAATTCGTTCGGGTTGGTTCGATGAGTGAACGCAAGGAGATGATGATACAGATGGCCGACGGGTTTATCGCCATGCCGGGCGGAGTCGGAACGCTGGACGAGATCTTTGAGGTGATGAGCTCAAACCAGCTGGGCCTGATCAGCAAACCGATGGGATTGCTCAATACCGATCAATACTGGAATCAGCTTCTGGCCTTTCTGGACCATGCCGTGAAAGAAAAATTTGTCAGGATCGAACACCGTTCCAACCTGATCGCCGAAGAAAATGAAATTGCGTTGATTGAAACCATGGAACACTTTATCCCGAAAGAGGTTGACAATAAGGACTGGATAGCGGGCTTGAGAAGTACCATGTCATAGATGTTTTAGTACCATAATTTTAGGAATAATAAAGAATATCATGCTGATTATCGGAATTACGGGTACCCTGGGTGCCGGAAAGGGAACCATCGTTGAATACCTCACAGACCATAAGGGCTTTAAACACTTTTCGGTCCGGGCTTTTCTGATCGTGGAGATAAAAAAGCGCGGACTGATCGTTAACCGGGATACGATGACCCGGGTGGCCAATGAGCTTAGGGCTCAAAACTCTCCTTCCTATATCGTGGATTGTCTTTTTGAAAAGGCAGTGGCTTCGGGGGAAAACTGTGTGATCGAGAGCATCAGGACTCCGGGTGAGATTGATTCGCTGAGAAACAAGGGGCGCTTTATCCTGCTGGCCGTGGATGCTGACGCCGCCATTCGTTACGAGCGGGTGGTCCTGAGAAATTCGGAGACAGACAGGATCTCTTTCGATACCTTTATCGATAATGAGCAACGCGAGATGAATTCCGACGACCCCAACAAGCAAAACCTCCACACCTGCATACAGCAAGCCGATTATGTTTTTTCAAACAACGGAACATTAGATGAATTAACTTTACAGGTCGAAAAGGTGTTAAGAGAAATCGAAAACCATGGAAGAAGATAAAAAAGGTTATATCAGGCCGAGCTGGGATGAGTACTTCATGGAAGTTGCACGTACCATTGCCAAAAGGGCGACGTGCGACAGGGGCAGGAGTGGCTGCGTGGTGGCACGTGACCGCCAGATACTGGTGACGGGATATGTGGGTTCCCCCAAAGGACTACCACATTGTGACGATGTGGGACATTTGTTTAAAAAGACCACCCACGAGGATGGACACGTAACCAATCATTGCGTCCGGACGGTCCATGCCGAACAAAATGCCATTTGCCAGGCGGCGCGGCTGGGGATCTCACTCGAGGGATCGACGCTTTACTGCAAGATGACTCCCTGCAGGACCTGTGCCATGCTCATCATCAACTGCGGGATTAAAAAAGTGGTTTGCGAATACCGCTACCATTCGGGGATCGATTCCGAGGAGATGTTCCGCGATGCGGGGATAAGCCTGGACTATGTCAACGACGAGATCTTAAAATACGAAAAGCAATAGCGACTCTGACGCCGGAAGAGAAGCTACTCTTTGAATAAAGCAATTTTCATCTCTTCCTTTTTCCCGTCAAACTTTAACCATGCCCTGAACATGCCATCCGTGTTGAAGGGAGTTGCGATATTGCCCTGCCGGTCAAGGCAGATGACGCCGCCTTCACCTCCAACCGCCTTCAGCTTATGATTGATCACATAATCGGAGGCCTTTTCCAGACTCCAGTCCTTGTATAACATCAAAGCGGCGATGTCATAGGCCACCACATAACGGATAAAAAACTCCCCG
>JAUZOX010000203.1 GCA_030706265.1 Bacteroidota bacterium
CTGGTGCCTCGTAGTTTGGATCAACTGATGGCTTTTCCTGATTCAGTTCTTCTGACATGTGATTTCTGGTTTATGTTAAAAAACAACGACTGACTTAATTATGCAAAGTTAAGCCAGTCGCTGAAATATGCAAGCATTATACTAAAAGAGCTTAATTACCTACTTCGGACATGAATTTTATTCGCATGAGCCTGATCTCCTCTTCGGTAAACTCATCTTCTCCAAGTTCTATCAGGGCATCTTCCACAGAGTCGCTTTCTGCTGTCCGGAAATATTCAAAAATCTCATCCTGATGGTAAGGGTCTACAAATTCATCGATATAATAATTAAGATTCAGACGTGTTCCTGATGAAACAATTCGTTCAATTTCAGTTAAAAGTTCACCAAGAGTCATGTTCTTGGAATAGGCAATCTCCTCAAGGGGAATCTTTTTGTCGATATTCTGAATAATATAAACCTTAAGGCCTGACTTGTTGATGACTGATTTGACGACCATATCCATCGGTCGGATAATCTCGTTTTCTTCGACATAGGCTTTCATCAGGTCAAGGAAAGGTTTTCCATATTTCAACGCTTTCCCTGCTCCAACACCTGTGATTTGCTTTAGCTCATCCATGGTAATGGGATACTGAATGGCCATATCTTCAAGCGAAGGATCCTGGAAGATGACAAATGGAGGTATGTTTTCTTTTCTGGAGATATCTTTCCGTAAATCTTTCAACAATGCAAACAAGGTTTGATCTGCTGTTGAGGTGTGCGCACCTGCACCTGCAAAGAAGTCGCCGTCTTCAGATTCCTCGGGTGCCACATCGCACACAATTTTGAATGAGTATGGCTTTTTCAGGAACTTGTGACCTTCGGGACTTACTTTTAACAGTCCGTAGTTGTCAATGTCCTTGATCAAAAGCGATTCAATCAAGGCCTGACGAATGACGGCATCCCAGAACTTTTCTTCTTTATCTGATCCTTTTCCAAAGGTCTCCAACTTATCGTATTTGGAAGCCTTTATTGTCGCTGAGGACTTGCCCAGCAATATTTGGGTGATTTGTTTTGCCTTTTCCTGTTGTTTTACTGCCAGTACTGTTTCGAGTACCAACTCAATATATTCCATACCTTCAATTCGCGTTTTCGGTTGCAGGCAATTATCACAATTGCCACAATTGTCATGATCATAAGTCTCTCCAAAATAATGCAGGAGCTGTTTACGACGGCAGACAGAAGATTCAGCATAGGCTACTGTTTCAAGCAATAGTTGGTTTGCGATTTCCTGCTCAGCCACAGGTTTTCCCTTCATGAATTTCTCCAGCTTGACGATATCATCGTAGCTGTAAAAAGCAATGCAGTTTCCTTCGCCATCATCACGACCCGACCGCCCCGTTTCCTGATAATATCCTTCGAGACTTTTAGGAATGTCGTGGTGGATCACGTAACGTACATCGGGTTTGTCGATCCCCATCCCAAACGCAATCGTTGCAACGATGACATCGACTTCCTCCATCAAAAACTTATCCTGGTTTTCTACCCTTGTGGCTGAATCAAGACCGGCATGATAGGGGAGTGCTTTTATGCCGTTTACCTGTAAAGTCTCTGCAATTTCTTCAACTTTCTTACGGCTTAGGCAATAGACAATCCCTGACTTTCCACTGTTTTGTTTTATATATTTTATGATCTCTTTTGAGACATCCTCTGTTTTAGGGCGTACTTCATAGTATAGGTTCGGACGATTAAACGAAGATTTGAAAACCTGAGCATCCATCATGTTTAAATTCTTCTGAATGTCCTGTTGTACCTTGGGCGTTGCAGTGGCCGTCAATGCGATGATGGGTACTTTCTTTCCGATCTGCTCTATAATGGGACGCAGCCTCCTGTATTCAGGCCGAAAATCATGTCCCCATTCTGAAATACAATGTGCTTCATCAATCGCATAAAAGGATATATCAATATCTTTTAAAAACTGTACATTTTCATCTTTTGTCAATGATTCAGGGGCAACGTACAAAAGCTTTGTATGGCCACTCGACATATCGGCTTTTACCTGCTGTATCTCGGCCTTGGTTAAGGATGAATTTAAAACATGTGCTATTCCCTGGACTGAACCAAAGTTACGAATTGCATCGACCTGATTTTTCATCAATGCAATCAGTGGCGAGATGATAATGGCAGTTCCATCCAAACTTAATGCAGGCAATTGGTAGCACAATGATTTGCCACCCCCCGTTGGCATGATAACAAATGTATCTTTACCTTCCATTAAATTTCTGATTATCTCCTCTTGCTGACCCTTGAATGTTTCAAATCCAAAGAATTTTTTTAGTAAATCATGTAGAGGATAATCCTGCTTTTTCGCCATTTCTGTATTTAATTTATTTGCCAATAATTTACCTACTAACTTTTTTTGTTAAATGCTTTATTTAAAATGCAATCACTGGCCTTTGGAGCCAGCAATATAAAAATTAAAGATACCGAATAAAGGTGCTTTATACAAAGTTAACTATAAATATCAACTTCTGTTTGCAAAAATAATTTTTTATGAAATTTTAAAAAATCGCTTTTTATGCAAATCGAAATGAAACCACAACATCCGGTTTATTTTTTCCAAAAATAAAAATTTGAGAATGTGTAAAATAGAAGTGTGTCAGTCGTATTGTTAAAAGGGTGCAAATTTTGGAAAAAAACATTTATAATTCCAAACAAATTATTTATTTGGATTCAAATTAAATAACGTTTGCGGTATGTGATCTTTATCAACACTTGTTGGCATCTGTCGTATATAGCATTGCCTTAAATTCACGCTCTTTTTATGTTTATCTTTGTCTTCCTTTTTCATAAATCAAAGAGCTTCTGAAACACACATTTTCGGCGTCACGTTTAAAAACAATATGAAATCAGGGTTGTTATTGCACCGAATCCTGGAAAAACATCATTATTTAACCTGTTTAAACTACATTAACTATGAGTGACTTGGTAAAAGAATTTAATGAGTATCGCGAAAAGATGAATGACAGAATATTATCAGCTGATAATCTTGTCATTAAAAGAATATACAATATAGATACCAATGCTTATAAGGAAGGGGCTCTACCTGAAAAGACCAAAGAATTATTAGGATTGGTCGCTTCGATGGTGTTGCGTTGCGACGATTGTGTTCGTTATCATGTTCAAAGATGCTATCAACTCGGGGTTAACGAAAAAGAACTTTTTGAAACAATAGCCATTGCCAATCTGGTAGGAGGTACGATCGTTATTCCTCATACAAGACGGGCGATTGAATTTTGGGATGTTTTAAACCAAAGTCCCGTTACCTCATCTAAATAAAACGGGTGCCTGAAGTTTTTTATTGGTGCACCTGCTATTTCTATGTTTTGATGATTTGTTTGTAAAAATGCATATTGCATGAGGAAAAAGATCAGAGTATTGCTACTAATCCTTCTGTTGCCTGCACTGACCTATGCTCAGTTGACCAAACTAACCGGTAAAGTGACAGATGCGACAACGGGAGAAACATTGCCACTGGCCAGCGTTTTTTTTAAAGGTACGACCATAGGTGCCAATTGTGATCTTGAGGGTAAATATTCGCTTGAATCAAAGTATGCGAAAGATTCGCTCGTTGTGAGGATGATGGGTTATAAACAAAAAGTCGTTCCTGTTGTCCTTAATAAATTCCAGACCATTAATGTTTCACTGGAGCCGATATCTGTCTTGTTAAATCAGGTCGTGATTACTCCCGGGGAAAACCCTGCCATAAAATTTATGCGTAGGGTAATTGCCAACAAGAAAAACAACGATCGCGAAAAGTTGGATGCCTATCAATATGAAGCCTACAATAAAATTCAGCTGGATGCCAACAATATATCGGATAAGTTTAAAAACCAAAGAATCTTGAGGCCTTTTAAATTTATTTTTGATTATGTCGATACTTCATCGGTAAACGGGAAAACATACCTTCCGATTTTTATATCCGAATCGCTTTCAGATGTTTATTATCGCAAGAATCCTAAGGCAACAATCGAAAAGATTAAGGCAAATAAAATATCCGGGGTTAACGATCCCAGTTACTCCCAGTATATGGGTGATCTGATTCAGAACGTGAATATTTACGACAACTATATCAATCTGTTTCAGAAAAATTTTGTGAGTCCGGTAGCTGGATTCGGGTTGGAATTTTATAAGTATTACCTGCTTGATAGTGCCAGAATCGACAATAAATGGTGTTATAAGGTCACTTTCCGTCCTAAACGTAAACAGGAGTATACTTTTTCAGGTACCCTTTGGATCAATGATACCACATTTGCGGTTAAAAGCATCGATATGCAGATGTCTCACGATGTCAACATGAACTTTATCAACGACATGCAGATAAGCCAGGAGTATGATAAGATAGGGGATTACTGGATGCTTACGCGGGATAAATTGATCGCTGATTTCAATATACTGGAGAAGGCCAAAAAGAATTTAGGCTTTTATGGGACTAAGACCACAACTTATCGGAATTTTATATTGAACCAACCCAAAGATCCGAAATTCTATAATCAGCCTGTATCGACGGTCGTCGAGCCGGATGCACTGATAAAGGATGATAAATTCTGGGAAGCTAACCGCCATGAAGAGCTTACTCCCAAAGAAAACACAATCTATCATATGATTGATACCCTGGAAAAGCTGCCGGTTTTTAATACTTACCTTAATGTAATCCAGATGATTACAAGCGGGTATTATTATCTTGGCAATTTTGACTGGGGACCATACATGTCATCGCTGAGTTTCAATGATTTGGAAGGAACCCGATTCCGGATTGGGGGACATACGAGTTACGACTTCAGTAAAAAATTAATGTTAACAGGGCATTTGGCATATGGCACCAAGGATCAGGCTTTTAAGTATAATGCAGAAGCATTGTATATGTTCAATAAAAATCCCCGTAGAGCTTTGGGCGGTGGGATTAGTCACGATATTGAACAGCTGGGAGAAGGATTAAATGCTTTTCGAGAAGATTTTTTACTTGCTGCACTGTTCAGAAGGAGCCCTGCAAACAAGCTTTCATTGGTTGACCAGTATAAAGCTTACTATGATCATGAGTGGTTCACCGGACTAATGAATACTTTTAGCATAACCCACCGTAAGCTTTATGCTCCAACAAGCGGTCCCTTTAAAGTCCTGGATGCGGATACGATTTCTCATTCCACCATCTCAACTACTGAATTCGGTATCAATACACGGCTTGCCATTGGCGAAAAAATCATCATGGGAGAGTTTGACCGCACAAGCATGGGCGCTAAATATCCTATTGTCGAAATGCAATACGGATACAGCCCCCATAATCTATTTGGAAGTGAATATGAATATCACCGTTTTCAGATTAGATCGGAGCATTGGTTTAACATCCTGACATGGGGTTGGTCAAAATACACTATCGAAGCCGGAAAAATCTGGGGCAGGGTTCCATATACGCTGCTTAAGATACAACCGGGGAATGAGACCTATATGTTTGATGAATATGCATTTAATCTCATGAATTATTATGAATTCGTGAGTGA
>JAUZOX010000204.1 GCA_030706265.1 Bacteroidota bacterium
AGCTCTTTTTAAACTTCTATATTAATCATTTGTTAATTTTGCATTCAAGTAATCCATTGCTTATTTACTTTATTATTAATTTAATTAGCAATACAATCTAAGCAAATCATGATTTTAAAATCAAAACTTAAAACTGCAAAGTGGATGCTAGGGTGCTTAGTGTTCCTTTCATTTAGTGCTGTTCAGGCACAAACTTATAAGACAGTCGCAAAAGCTTCTTCCGTTAAGATTCAGGGGACCTCATCAGTTCATGCCTGGGAAAGCGCTACAGAGCAAGTCAACGGCGAGATGGTACTTTCAAATGGCAAGCAAATTCAATCATTGATGGTTAAGATCCCTGTAAAATCCATAAAAAGTGGGAAGGGCTTAATGGACAGTAAGACCTATGAAGCTTTCGATAGCGATAAAAATCCATCCATCATTTTTCAACAGACAGAAGCCTCAGCCGTAAAGATCAGCGGGAAAGAAGTTGAAACCAATGTAACCGGAAATTTAAGCATGGCTGGAGTATCAAAGAAAATTACGATTAAATCAACCGGAAAGATTCTTGGAGACGGAAGTTATCAATTCAAAGGATCAGTACCCATCAAAATGTCTGATTTCAGGATGAAACCGCCAACAGCCATGATGGGAATGTTAAAGACAGGTGACGGTGTCACAATAAATTTCGACGTAACCTTTAAATCAATGTAATATAATAAAACCACTAAAGAAGAATCAAAATTTTAACCCAAGAAAAAATGAAAAGAAACTTATTAACCCTATTTGCTGCGCTTCTTATTGGCAGCATGACATTTGCTCAGGTTCGTCCTTATGACAAGACGGGACTCAATGTTTTTGAGACTCCAAAAGTGGACACCTTGCAATACACCGGTCTTAAAATAAAAATTGGCGGTGCTTTTACCCAATCATGGCAGAGCTTGCAGGACAGTCACTCGTATGTTCCGGTAAATGGTGTCGATCCCAACAAACTCGTTGCGTTGGCCCCGGGTTTTAATACCGCAAATGCAAACCTGTATTTTAATGTTCAACTTGGAGACGGCATTCTTTTAAATCTCACACAATACCTTTCCTCACGCCATCACAATGAAACATGGGTAAAGGGTGGATTCATCCAATTCGATAAACTGCCATTCCTTCATAGCGCATTTGTTGATAATCTGATGAAATATACCACGATTAAGGTTGGTCACATGGAAATCAATTACGGTGATGCACACTTCCGCAGATCAGATAATGGCAATTCGATTTACAATCCATTCATTGAAAACAACATTATGGATGAATTTGCAACTGAAATCGGAATGGAAGTTGACGTACAACACAATGGTTTCTTAGCAGTTGGTGGTGTTACCAATGGTGAAATCAAAGGTGACGAATTAAAGGCAACCGCCTACCCCGGTGGAAGTGACGGAAAACATCATCCGACATTTTTAGGTAAAATTGGGTTTGACAAAAAACTCGCTGACAACGTCCGTTTACGTGTAACCGGTTCAGGATATTATACCGCCGGCTCTGTAGCCAACACCCTGTTCGGTGGTGACCGTGGTGGTTCACATTATTTCTATGTAATCGAAAAAGCATCTACGACCTCAGAAGCATTCTCAGGCCGTTTCAATCCGGGATTCTCCGATAAGATTGGCGCATTAATGGGTAACATTTTCCTGAAAGCAGGTGGTTTTGAATGGTTTACCACATTGGAAACTGCAAAAGGCCGTGCCAAAAACGAAACAATCGAACGTACTGCTAATCAGGCAGTAACAGATGCCGTTTATCGTTTTGGAAGCAATGAAAACTTCTGGTTAGGAGCTCGTTACAACTATGTGAAAGCAGGTTTATTAGATGCAACTTCCAAGGTTTACAATGTCAACCTAAACCGTACCGCGTTCAGCGCAGGATGGTTTGTTACTAAAAACATTATGGCGAAAGCTGAATATGTAAACCAGAACTACAATGATTTCTTACCTACCGATATTCGCAATAACGCCAAATTTAATGGTGTGGTCATCGAAGCAGTCGTAGGTTTCTAATTAGAAATTCCATTAAGAAACAAGGAATCCGGCAAAAGATACGTTTTGCCGGATTCCTCTTATAATTATCCTTTTGAAAATTGTCATGATTAAAAAGAAAATCATCTTATTTTTTCTTATCCTGACGTATCACTTTGTTAATGCACAAAGTATTACAGTAGATATTCAAAACGAGAGTTATTTAAAACTTGTCGGTTCGACAAATATTGCCTCCTTTAACCTGATTCAGAAGGGGGATAAAATACCAAACAAAAGATTTGTAATACCCGTTTCCCAAAACAAAGGGCAAATCATTCTGGGCCAAAACCAGCTTTCCCTGTCCATACTAAACTTCTCATCTGATAATCCCATTGCTTATCATGATTTTGTTCAGTTATTAAAAGTCAAGCTATACCCCCAATTGTTTGTTCAACTTCAAAATCTGACCCTGCAGCCGGAAGGCAATAAGCCTGCAACTACCTTAAGCGGTAACGCCTCGGTCGCCATCACTATTACCGGCGTCACAAAAAATTACATGATTCCTTTTACCTCAACCAGAAATGGTGATATCGTCACGGTCGAAGGTACTCACAAAATGAACATCCGCGATTTCGGTCTGGTCCCGCCCACGAAAATGATGGGATTAGTGCGCACCAGTGAAATGGTTGACATCAAGTTTCATTTTATCTTTAAAGTGAATAACAGGGAATTGATGTAAAGCAATTGTCCTATTTTTCCTTGAGCACCTCTTTGATGTCGTCGATAATCTTTTTTGCAATTGTTTCGGCCTTTGGCAATGAGTCGCTTTCAGAATAAATCCTGATAATGGGTTCGGTGTTTGATTTTCGGAGATGAACCCACTCATTTCCAAATTCTATTTTTACACCATCGACAGTACTTACGGGCTGATGCGCATACTTGTTGGCAATGCGATCGAGGATGAGATCCACATTCATATCCGGGGCAAGCTGAATCTTGTTTTTGGAGATAAAGTAATTCGGATAGATATCCCGTAAGGCAGAACAATGCTTTCCAAACTTAGCCAGATGGGTCAAAAACAAGGCAATACCCACCAACGCATCCCTGCCATAATGCAATTCGGGATAAATCACGCCCCCATTGCCTTCCCCACCGATGATGGCCTGGGTATCTTTCATCATCTGAACCACATTCACTTCGCCTACCGCAGACGCGCTATAAGCAACACCGGCCATTTCGGTTACATCCTTAAGGGCACGGGTTGATGACATGTTTGAAACCGTATTTCCTTTTGAATTTTTTAGAATATAGTCTGCAACGGCAACAAGGGTGTATTCTTCACCAAACATTTCACCATCTTCACAGATAATGGCGAGCCTATCTACATCCGGATCTACAACAAATCCAACATCGGCTTTATTCTTTACCACCACTTTGGATATTTCCGTTAAATTCTCCGGCAGAGGCTCAGGATTGTGTTGAAAATAACCATCCGGAGTGCAATACAATTCAACGATATTTTCAACGCCTAAGGCGCGGAGAAGTCGGGGTATTGCAATGCCCCCGGTTGAATTAACGCAATCTATGACCACTTTAAAATTTGCATTTTTAATGGCCTCGCAATCAACAAGTGGTAAATCAATTATCTTGGCAATATGTTGATCAATAGTGGCATTATCATAGGAGACGTGGCCAATATGTTCAATTTCAGCAAATGTAAAATCTTCTTTTTCGGCAATTTCCAATACTTCGGCCCCCTCACTGGCAGAGATAAATTCGCCCTTACCATTCAAGAGCTTCAAAGCATTCCATTGTGTGGGATTGTGACTTGCCGTCAGTATGATGCCCCCATCGGCATTCTTCCCGATCACTGTCATTTCCACCGTTGGAGTTGTAGACAGTCCGGTATCAATCACATCCACCCCCATTCCCATCAAGGTGCCAATAACGATATGATTAACCATTTCACCTGAAATACGGGCATCCCGACCCACAACCAACGTCAGCTTTCCTTTATTCTGATTACGCTTTAAGAATGTTACGAATGAAGCACAAAACTTAACAATATCCAAAGGGCTTAAGCCTTCACCTGGTTTTCCACCTATAGTTCCTCTAATTCCCGAGATAGATTTTATCAGTGTCATATCTATTATAGTATTTAGTCTACAAAAATAAACAATTTAAAGCGCTTTTATTTGTTCTCTGCGGCTAAAATAAGTATAAATATTTTTATAAATTTTCAGGCATATCTTTTCAGTTTTCAACTTACTAAAGAGGGACCCGTTAGAGGTGAAATATTTTTTATTTTTAATCAACTATTAAATATTTTGTACTTTTGTATTTGAAACCCATTTCATTCCATATGGAAGAGTATAAAGAGTTCTTCGAAGATCCAGCAAACGATTTGGTAAAGAGGTTGGAAAACAAGCTGCATACAGGAGAAAGCTTTTATTTTGACGTTGAAGATTACGAGCTTATCCTGGATCACTATCTGCAGGAAGACGATCTTGAAAAATGTTTTCTGGTACTCCAAAATGCCATGGAGCAGCATCCCAATACGATCAGTCTTACCCTTAGACAGGTTCAGTTTCTCATCTCCAAGAACAATACTGAAAAGGCACTTCGTATTTTAAAAGAAGTTGAGGCTATTGATCCTTATAACAAGGACATTTTCCGCACCAGGGGCGATATTTATAGCCAGCTGCAATTTTATCACGAAGCAATAAAAGAATATCAGAAGGCAATTGACGATACCGAAGAAAATCTGGATGAGATTTATTCGAATATTGCTTTTGAATATGAGAATCTCCACAATTACGACAAAGCACTGGAATACCTGAAGAAGGCGATCGATTTTAATCCCGAAAACGATTCGGCATTGTTTGAGTTATCATTCTGTGCCGAGATGGCCGAAAAGCCTAAAGTTGTTGTCGATTATCTATTGAAATATCTGGACAATCATCCCTACTCAAAAGCCGGTTGGTTTAACCTGGGGTTAGCCTATAGCTCCTTGCTTGAACACGAGAAAGCTATTGATGCCTATGATTTTGTTCTGGCGATTGATGATAAGTTCTCTACTGCTTATTTCAACAAGGGTAATGCCCTTGTCGCGCTTGGAAGAAATGATGAAGCGCTGAAATGTTACCATGAAACACTCTTGTTTGAGCCGGTCGAAGGCATCACCTATTATTACATCGGAGAGTGCTATGAGAAAATGGACCAACCTGAAAAGGCTGAAGAGTATTACAGGTTGGCAATCGAAACCGATCCTACCGTATCAGATGCCCGCGTAGGCCTGGGATGCGTTTTAAGTGAACGGGGACGACACCCCGAGGCCATTGCCCTTTTCAAAGAGGCACTGGATCAGGCTCCCGACAACAACGAAACATGGTATCTTCTGGCGGATGAATATATGGAAACGGGTAAAATCAAGCTGGCTGAAGAATGCTATGCAAAATCGCTTTCCTTTGATGTCACTAATCCGGATGTCTGGCTTGACTATTCGAATGCTCTAGCTGAAGAATACAAT
>JAUZOX010000205.1 GCA_030706265.1 Bacteroidota bacterium
AAACATCATGCCCATGCCTGAGATTTTATATAGTACAGACCCTCGCGAAACGATCATCTATGTCAGGGACCTGGTCAAACGTTTTGGCCGCTTCGTGGCAAATGACCATCTTTCATTCGATGTTTACAAGGGGGAGATCTTCGGGTTCCTGGGCGCCAACGGAGCCGGTAAGACAACGGCAATCCGCATCCTGTGCGGACTCTCGACTCCGACTTCGGGACAGATCAATGTTGCCGGATACGACGCCTATCTTGAGACTGAAAAGATTAAAAAAAATATAGGTTACATGAGCCAGAAGTTTTCACTGTATGAAGACCTCTCGCTCGAGGAGAATTTTACGTTTTATGGTGGGGTATACGGACTGAGCGGCAAGCAAATCAAAGAGAAAACCAACCTGTTGCTCACCCGGCTTGACCTGTTGGACGAAAAGAAGACCGTCCTGAAAGCGCTTCCGCTGGGTTGGAAACAGAAGCTGGCATTTTGTGTGGCCATCATGCATGATCCCAAAATCGTGTTCCTCGATGAACCCACCGGAGGGGTCGATCCCATTACACGCCGTCAGTTCTGGGACCTGATCTATGAAGCCTCGCACAATGGAATCACGGTTTTTGTAACCACTCACTACATGGATGAGGCGGAATATTGCGAGAGAGTGACGATCATGGTCGATGGCAGGATCGATGCCCTGGATACTCCGGCCAATCTTAAAAGCAGATATCAGGCCGACACCATGAACGAGGTCTTTCTTCGACTGGCACGAAATGCCAAATCAAATGGGGTGTGACACCTGTTTCAAAAACTGAAAAGCAGCATGTATAAATTCATCATTAAAGAGTTTCATCATATCTTCCGGGATTTCAGGACCATGATCATCCTTTTCGGAATGCCTGTCGTGCAGGTATTGCTCTTCGGATTTGCCATCACGACCGATATCAAGGATGCCCGGATTGCAATACTGGACAAATCGAATGACTACATGACGCATGAAATCACGAACAAGCTGCTTTCATCCGGATACTTTATCCTGGGTGCAAATCTGGATAAAGATGCCCAGATTGACAAGGCATTGAGAAGGGGAGATATCCGTGAAGTGGTCATCTTTGAAAAGAACTTTGCCGACAAGATTAAAACAGAAAAAAACGCCTCGGTGCAGATCATAGCCGATGCTTCCGATCCCAACATGGCAAACCTGCTGTTCAATTACACCCGTTCCATACTCAGTGATTATCAGCGGGAACTCTTCAGAGACAAGGAATTCCCCATGCAGATCCAAACCGAGACACGCATGCTCTATAATCCGGAACTAAAGAGCGTCTATATGTTTGTGCCCGGAATCATCACCATTCTGTTGATGTTGATCTCCGCCATGATGACTTCGATTTCTATCGCAAGGGAAAAAGAGCTGGGGACCATGGAAGTGTTACTGGTTTCGCCACTGAAGCCTTTTCAGATTGTGATCGGAAAAGTAATTCCCTATGTTTTACTTTCCTGTATCAATGCCAGTGTGATTTTCCTACTGTCTTTCTTCATTTTTGGAATGCCGGTTCAGGGAAATCTCCTGTTTCTGCTCGCTGAAACGGTTTTGTTTATCATGATGTCGTTATCGCTTGGAATATTTATCTCAACCGTAAGCCAGACACAGCAAATCGCCATGATGCTTTCCATGTTTGCCTTGATGTTACCCACCATCCTGCTTTCAGGCTTTATCTTCCCGATTGAAAACATGCCGGTCGTTTTGCAGTATATCAGTATGTTAATGCCTTCGAGATGGTTCATCATCATCATCAAAGCCATCATGCTGAAAGGACTGGGGATCAGCTATCTCTGGAAAGAAACGCTGGTCATTGTCGGACTGATGCTATTCTTCATTGCCATGAGTGTCAGGAAGTTTAAAGTCAGACTGGCTTAACCGGCTATGAGAACCATACAATAAAGAAACTATGAGGACTACGTTCTATATCATCCAAAAAGAGTTCAGGCAGCTGAAGCGAAACCGGCAGATGTTGCCCATCATCTTTGTCATGCCATTGATACAGCTGCTGGTTCTTTCTTATGCGGCCACCTTTGAAATCAAGAACACCAATTTGTATATCGTAGACAATGATCATAGTCAGACTTCACGTGAGCTGACAGCCAAATTCAGAGGCTCTCCCTTTTTTACCATTACCGGCAGTTCGGAAGACTACAATTCCGCCCTGAGAGCCATCGAGCAAAGGAAAGCATCACAAATACTCCTCATTCCCTCAAATTTTGAACGTGACCTGCATAACGAAGACAAGGCCAAGGTACAGGTTGTCAATGATGCCATCAACGGCAATGCCGCAGCCATTACGAATGCTTATTCCGCTTCCATCATTCATGACTTCAATGTCAACCTCCTTGTCGAAACTTTTCCATCGGTCAATCTTAAAGATCCTATTAATATTAACTATTCATTCTGGTATAACGCCAAACTTGATTACACCACATACATGGTGCCGGGAATTTTGGTATTGCTGATCACGATAATCGGTTTGTTCCTGAGCGGGATGAACATAGTAAGGGAAAAAGAGATTGGCACCATTGAACAGATCAACGTAACCCCCATCCATAAATATGAATTTATTGCAGGGAAACTGATCCCATTCTGGATCATTGCTCTTTTTGAACTGGCGTTCGGACTTACTATTGCCAGGATCGCCTTTAACATCCCCATGGTTGGAAGTATCGGCCTTATCTTTGGTGTTGCGGCTGTTTATCTCATTGCGATCATGGGATTGGGCCTTTTCATTTCGACACTGGCAAATACACAACAGCAGAGCATGTTCCTGTCCTGGTTTTTTATGGTCATCTTTATTCTGCTCTCCGGATTATTCACGCCCATTGACAGTATCCCCGCATGGGCCAAGATCATCAATATCATCAATCCCATCCATTATTTTATTCCGGTAATGAGGAATGTCATGTTAAAAGGATCCGATTTCTCCGATGTCAGTAAACATTTTTGGGCATTGGTTTGTTATGGATTTATCAGTATCTCATTGGCTGTTTGGCGTTACAGAAAAACAAGTTAATTGAAGGGAAGAAGGAGATCCCGGAGGTATTATTTTTTGTGCCAAACTGTCATTTTTCAACGCCTTTTTTTATCGATCATCCAAATTTTAATAATTTTTAAGATATCGTGAAAAGGCACGAATATCAAGGCTTCCAGAGTATATTGCCTTCTTTCCTCACGGGTCCCGAAACGGGAAAGTGATGAATATTAAGGTTTTTGGCTTAAATTTGTTTTTAATTGCTTTCTACAAGTACAATTTTAAATTCAACAGACACGTTCTGACGCGCCGGGAAATTGTTTTTCCCTATGCGGGTTTCATCTGATGAACCCGGTTCTAACAAACAAGCTGAGCAGGCAGCATGTTATAGAATTTTGTTGAGTGTAGAATTTCATCGGTTCCATCGGCATTCTATAAGCCAAACACAAAGATGGGCCTAAAATTAAATGAATGACAAAAAGGATTCTTACTGTTCTATTTTTCTGCGGAACACTGTTTGCATTACTCATAGGGGGGTTCTCTTGCAATCCTTCGGGTGGTGCTATTGCATTGCGGTCCCCCCGCCAATCGGACAGCTTACTGACTCATATTCAGAATCGGGGAAAACTTATCGCCATTACTTCGTATAGTTCCACCAATTATTTCATCCACCAGGGAGAACCCCTTGGTTATCAATATGAATTATTGCATTCGCTGGCCGATAAGCTTGGTGTTCATCTGGATATCATCGTTGAAAACGATGTCAATAAAAGTGTTGAAATGCTGAACGAAGGTAAAGCGGACATCATTGCGCGTGATCTGGCTATTACCACATTACACGCCCAGGAAGTGAGTTTTACGGACCCTATTCTACAGACGCAGCTGGTTCTTGTACAACGGAAGCCGGCTGACTGGAAGAAACTAAACGATAAAGAAATCGATAACCTCCTGATCCGTGATCCGAAATCATTGAAAGGCAAAACTGTCTTTATTCAGGCAGGAAGCAGCTATGATGAACGGCTGACCAACTTGCAAAAGGAGCAGAATGCCAAGTTTAAAATTAATGCCGATGAGGATCGGGACGTTGAAGACCTGATTGCTGCTGTCGCACATAAGGAAATCGATTATACGATTTGCGATGAACAACTGGCGGCCATCGATAATTCCATTTACAAAAACATCGATGTCAAAACGCCCTTAAGCGGTAACCAGAATATTGCCTGGGCCGTCAAAAAAGACAATGCCTCTTTGCTTGAAGAGGTCAACGCGTGGCTCAGGGAATTTAAGAAGACCCCTCAGGCAAGCATGATCTATGATAAATATTACAAGAACCCCCGGGGGGTGAAGCTTGCCCAGAAGCAGCAGTTCAAAAAGCGTGGGAACCAGCTTTCTCCTTACGACAATCTGATCAGACATTACAGCAAACAGATCGGATGGGATTGGCGTCTGATGGCAGCCCTGATATATGAGGAATCGCATTTCCAACCCCGGATCGTTTCATGGGATGGCGCCCTTGGCCTGATGCAATTGTCTGCAAATACCGCGCGTAAATACGGCATCAGCATCCATTCTACCGTTGAAAAACAACTCGCAGCAGGGACCCAGTATCTGAAAAAGCTTACCAATATCTTTTCCAAACAGGTTAAGGATAAGGAAGACCGGAATAAATTCGTACTTGCCTCTTACAACATCGGATTAAGCCATGTCATAGACGCAAGGAACCTTACCACCAAATACAAACACAATCCGGGGAAATGGTCCGATAATGTTGAGGTCTACCTGCGAAACAAATCGAAACCGGAATATTACAATGATACGATCGTTAAAAACGGTTTTGCCCGCGGAGACAGGACCTGTGATTATGTCGACCGCATCTTTGAACGTTACCGTATATACCGCAACATCGCTAAACGCTAAGAGACTTATTCAACTTATAAATTCGACAGGCTTCGGCAACCATCTCTTCGGGAGTGGTATAGCTGAAGCCTGTTTTTTCTTTCAGCTTTTCTCCCGAATAGTAATATTGATGCCTTGAAGTAAGGGCCGTCTCTTTGGTGATGATTGGACTGCCTCCTGTTAACAGGGCCCTTAACTTTTCGAACCTCCACCACACCGCAAGCACCATATTGGGTATGGCAAAACGGGGTACGGGCTTATTTAAATTAATGGCAATGAGTTCAAATAACCTGCGATATGATAAATTGGCGCCATTGACAATGAACCTCTCATGGTCAATGGGACTTTCCATGAGTATAATCATTGCCCCGGCAACATCCCTGACATCAACAAAACCATTGATGCCGTTGCTATAAAACATTGAAAATCCATCGATGGTCGATATCAGCTTTGAGCTTCCTTTTTCCGGATCGCCCATCCCGATGATAATGGAAGGGTTTACGATGACAGCCTTGAGCCCTTCTTCGGTGCCCCGCCATACTTCACGCTCACCGGCATACTTACTGATGGCATAATTCGAATTCTGCTT
>JAUZOX010000206.1 GCA_030706265.1 Bacteroidota bacterium
CATGGTAAAGGTAATCCTTTAAACATGGAAATTAATGGCAATTTCGGATGCCCGTGTGCGTCCGAAGAGAAAGGAGATCGATTTTGATCTCCTTTTTTTATTTAAACCCTTTGAAAACCCTGCCGGAATTGCGTAAAACATGAATAGATCAAGCGAGATGGGGATTGCAACTCTCAACTGGAGGTGGGTCTGAAAGCATACAGCACAATATAAAACCGTATGATTTGAACGTTGAATCCGGAAAAATACATTAAATAATATTTTTTGAGCGCATTATTTTTACACATAGAGTACCTTTATCGCCTGAAACGAGCATGATCGAAGATCACAAACACCGATGAACCGAGCATTAATGCGAGTTCTATACGACCAATTAATAAAATAATAACCGTATAAAAATCTTACATGCGAGTTCCATACGACCTATTTAATCAAATTATTTTCGGATGAAAACGAAGTTCCCATTCGATAATAAGAAACACCGGATCATCACGCTCAAAAATGAATCACCCCATATGTTTAACAAAGCCATCACTAAAATGAATTATTTATGAGAAAAAGAATTCTACTCTTTGCTTTATTATTTCTTGTGTTCAAATTTTCATTTGCACAAAGCAACAACCCTGGTCCCCAGCTGGGGAAAAGCAAAATCCAGGACATTATCTCGGCTATGACGCTGGAGGATAAGGTTTATCTTTTGGTCGGGGTGGGCAATGCCAACCAGAAAGATCCCATACTGGGCGACAAGACAACAATCATTGACGGAGCGGCCGGGCGGACATGGGCTATTCCCCGTTTAGGCATTACCCCTACGATTTTAACCGACGGGCCTGCCGGTCTTCGTATCAATTCACATCCTGCCGGATTGGATTTTACACGATATTGTACTGCATTTCCTACAGCAACGGCGCTAGCCTGTACCTGGAATCCCGAACTGATTGAAAATGTCGGCAAAGCAATGGGAAATGAAGTTCTCGAATATGGTTCAGATGTTCTGCTTGCACCGGCAATCAATATTCACAGAAACCCACTTTGCGGACGTAATTTTGAATATTATTCAGAAGATCCTTATGTCGTAGGTAAAATGGCCGCTGCCATGATCCGTGGTATTCAGTCGAACGGGGTTGGAACTTCTCTGAAACATTTTGCAACGAACAACATCGAAACAAACAGGACCTCGATCAATGCAGTGATGAGTCAGCGTGCCCTTCGTGAAATCTATCTGAGGGGATTTGAAATGGCGGTAAAAGAAGCGCAACCCTGGACGGTGATGTCATCCTATAACCGGTTAAACGGGTACTATACTTCAGAAAATCGCGACTTAATCACCACCATCTTACGTGACGAATGGAAATTTGAAGGCATGGTCATGACCGACTGGGGCGGCGGAGCGGATGCAGTTGCCCAGATGAATGCCGGAAACGATGTGCTGATGCCCGGTAACCATCAACGTCAGGAATTGCTTTTTGCCCTGAAAAACAAAGCACTCGACGAAAAGGTAATTGATCAGAATGTGGAGAGGGTCTTGACCTTTATCATGAAGACTCCTCATTTTAGGGCATATCCATTTTCTAATAAACCGGATCTGGTTGCCCATGCGCTAGTTTCAAAGAATGCTGCAAGCGAAGGGATGGTCTTGCTTAAAAACGATAACAACGCCTTACCTTTCAAAAACATTAAGAAAGTGGCACTCTTTGGTAAGACCTCATACCGATTTATTGCCGGTGGAACAGGAAGCGGAGAAGTCAATTACGAGAAAGCTGTTACGATAAAAGATGGCTTTGTAAACAATGGCTTCAAGGTAGCCAAAGAACTGGAAGATGTTTACACCCAATTCATCGACACCATTACCAAGACGGCAAAAAACAACAGGAGAGATAAATTCCTGGTCGACTTTCATCCCGAATTCGCTTTGAGTAAAGATCAGATTAATGCTCAGGTAAAGAATTCAGATATCGCAATCATCACGATCGGTAGAAATGCCGGAGAAGGTTCCGACCGGAAAGTGGCTGATTTCTCTTTGACCAATACCGAGAAACAGTTAATCAAGGATGTGTCGGATGCCTTTCATGCCGCAAACAAAAAAGTGATCGTCGTCCTCAATATTGGCGGAGTGATAGCCACTGCGGACTGGCGCAATGATCCTGACGCCATCTTGCTGGCATGGCAAAGCGGCCAGGAAGGAGCAAACGCTATTGTCGATATTTTGAAGGGGAAAGTCAATCCTTCAGGAAAATTGACCATGAGTTTTCCAATGGCTTACAGCGACGTTCCTTCTGCCAAGACTTTTCCCGGCGATCCTGAAACCAACCCCATAAACGCTTTGTACAACGAAGGGATTTATGTCGGTTATCGTTATTATGCGACTTTTAAAGTCCCAACGGCCTATGAATTTGGTTACGGTCTTTCATACACCAAATTTGATTACTCCAACCTTCAGTTAAGCAGCACTACCTTTCAAAATGAGATGGTTGCAAAAGTGACGGTAAAAAACACCGGCAAGACTGAAGGGAAAGAGGTTGTAGAGCTTTATCTGAGTGCCCCGAATGTTGAAATCGAAAAACCGGTACAAGAGCTGAAAGCTTTTGCAAAGACCAGGTCATTGAAACCGGGCGAGAGTCAGGAACTCACCTTTGTTCTCAATCCCCGTTCTTTGGCTTCATTCTGGTCAGGTATCTCGTCATGGGTAGCAGAGAAAGGACAATATGAAGTCCGTATCGGGTCTTCATCTAACGATATCCGGTTAAAAGCGAAGTTTGATTTGCCATCAACCATAGTTGTAGAAAAGGAACATCCGGTAATATATCCTAACCGGAAACTGAAGGAGTTGAGTACGTTACAATAAACTTTTAAACACATTATTAAAACAAGGGTTCTCTCGCTTTTTATGCCGGGAGAACTTTTGTTTTTTAATGGCAGTCAGGCCGGACGAGCGAATCCAATGCTATCCCTTTCGGGATCATATAGCAGCAAATATTCTGTATTAATCTTAGAATTGTTAAGGATCGACTAAATAATTTTCCAGCGTTTTTTTATGTATTTGCACTTCGGAATCATCCGGGAATTTGCTGTTTCTTAATGCATTCAAATAAAGTGTAAAGAAATTCGGTTTATTTTTACATATTATTTTAGAAACGGTGCCTGATCCTATTTATTCCACTGCACAATAAATTGGCTGCATTTCTAAAATTGAAAATTAGACGACAATATGAAACGTGCATAATTGAAGATCACAAACATGCTCGTTTCATCTTATGTTGATTAAATTGCCTATTATACCCATAAAATCACAATACAAGTTATGTTCAATATGCTACAGTTAAAGTATTCTGTTTTAGCTGGAAATGTCTTAGTAAATTATAAATTATTTTGAGAATAAAATTCAAATCCAAGTTTAAAATATATTCATTTTTATTCTGATTCTGTTTTTAAATGAAGCTGTAACGGGAATCACATTGCCATTAGAAAATCTCTCAAGACGCATGCATTATTATGTATCTCATCTTTTGCGGCATAAAGTAGTACCAAAGATCCATATGTTTGCTCTAATTGCTTCAATTTAAGCAATGAATCATACTTTAAAGATAACTCACTTTTATATTGTTGTTTGAATTGCTCCCATTTGTCAGGATCGTGATTGAACCACTTGCGAAGTTCTTCACTTGGTGAAATCTCTTTTACCCATTCATCCCAGATTGCTTTTTCCTTTGATATCCCTCTGGGCCATAATCGGTCAATGAATATCTTGTAACCGGTATCGGTTTCTTTCAAGGCATATATTCTTTGTATTTTGATCATCCGTCATTTCCCTTCTTTCAATAAAATTGTGTCCAGTTAAAAAATACCCTAAGCTTGCCCGTGTTTTCTTTTTTCATTGACCTGTGAATAAATAAACACTGAGTCGAAAAGTTTGTTTAAGTCTCAATTATTGAACCTGTTCCAAAATTATTTTCACAGTTCTTCCCGTACATTTATCTAAATCATATTTACACAAAACTGTTTATACCAGCAGTTGTTAATTTATAGTGTTTTTTATAATAGTTATAGAAAATACCCTCTTCCTGTTTTCAGCGTCGGGACACCCTGGGAAAATTTAAGATAATTTGGTACAATCCAGCTTGCTGATCATCCCTTTTCATTGGTATTGATATGGTGCGTTTCGAATCTGAAATCATATATGTGATTTGATGCCAAAATTGAGAGGTATACCCATTGAAAGCATCAGAACCTTATAAAAAGGATTACATCAGAGCTGCATCAACGAATTGCTGGTAATCATCAAAAGAGATAAAAACAAAAAGAGAAATAGAGTGTTAATAAACGGAAATAATTTAAACTTGCTGATTCTTGGAATTAAAGTTCCCGACTTGAATAATTTTGCCTCTAACGAAAAGCTATATCAATCACTGATAAAGCTTTGGACATCGTATTTTGCTTTTATCCTGAGTTTTGTGGCCGTTTTAATCATGTGGATTAATCACCATGGTTTTTTCAAATACCTGAAAAAAAGCGATATCCCATTTTTATATGCCAATGGATTCCTGTTGTTGACAGTGACATTTATGAATTTCCCAACAGCGGTACTGGCTAAATACTTTGAAACACCAGCATTCAATATTGCATCGGCTTTCTATTGCGGGGCTCTGGTATTAATCAATGTAGCTTTTAATATTCTTTGGCTTACATCGGCGTTCAAACGAAAATTAGTAAAAGATGAACCGAGTATGATCGAAGATTACAAACACCGATGAACCGAGCATTTATGCGAGTTCCATACGACCTATTTAATCAAATAATAAACGTATAAAAATCATCAATGCGAGTTCCATACGACCTAATTAATCAAATTATTTTCGGATGAAATTACAGATGCGTTGATTATTAAAATCCGGAATGCTTACTGGGTTGGATTTTTTATTTATCTTGCCGCTTTCATCGTCTCATTCTCTTTGCCATTCATTGGTCTTTTGATTTCAATTTCTCTTTGGGTTTTCTGGATATTTTTAAATTATGAAGAAAATAAATTACGTCAATAATGAAATTACGGTAGTCTGGCAGCCTGAATTGTGCCAGCACAGTACTTACTGTTTCACTCAATTGCCTGAAGTGTTTAATCCGGCCATAAGAAAATGGGTTAATCCATTCGGAGCACCAACGGAAAGAATAATTGAACAGGTAAAGAAATGTCCCTCTGGTGCACTTTCCTTTTTTTACAATGGTCAGAAGGAGAAATAGACATTTGTAAAGCGGAGCCAGAGGTATCGGAATTGATTATGGATATCAGAATATTACTGGTTGAAAGGAGGAACAATGTCAAAAAGAAAATGTGTACAGATTGTGAGAGGTCAATATGCTATTGATGGAGCCGGTGTTCAATTACGCAGGGTATTGGGATTGAATACTATACGTGAATTTGATCCTTTCTTAATGTTGGATGGTTTTGATTCCACCGATCCTAAAGATTACATCAAGGGATTCCCATGGCACCCCCATCG
>JAUZOX010000207.1 GCA_030706265.1 Bacteroidota bacterium
CAAGGTGCGTTTTGCATTGCTAACCATTGTATGAACCCATGGTAAAACTTTGGATGCTTCCTTTGGAGGAACAATTTTCGTGATGTGCTTAGCACTCACCTCTTTTATTTTATTGAATCCTCGCCAGCCGTAAGATTTTACTGTCACATCTGATTTGGTATGTGTTGAGAAGGTTTCATTCATGGTAACAGAAGAAGAATCTGGAATCACGACCATCTTAACATATCTGAATGCCGAAGATTTCTTATGTCTCTTGGGCCTTCCTTTTTTTGGTTAAACTTTTGCCATTACCAATACTGTACTCTGCTTCTGGCTACCCCTGCCTCGTTTAGTTGGCGTAGCTAATGATTGATCACGATGCGTCTTGAAGAAAGGAATCATCAAGTTCCACAACACCATCCAGATCATATAAATCATCTCGTAAGCCCATAATTGATCGTATCTTATGCATCATTGCCCAGATTGGTTCATAGCGTTTGTGTCCAAGTTGGCGTTGAACTTCCGCTGCAGACATGCCTTTCTTGGTCATTGTCATCAGGTAAATCGTATAGAGCCAATATTGAAACGGAAGTTTTGAGGATTCCATCACAGTGCCACTTCGTAAGGTCGTCCTGTAACCGCATTTCTTGCAATCATGGGCTAAATGGATTATATTCCAATAGTGTGATGTACTGCCACATTTCTTACAAACAATGCCACGCTTCTCCTTTATTGACTTGAAGTGTTCTATACAGCTGGCTTCGTCAGGATAAAGCTTTGTAAATTCAATGAAATTCATACCTTTTTTTTCAAAGATAATAATTGTAGGTATCTTTACCGAGAATCATTTAATTTGATTAAATAGGTCGTATGGAACTCGCATGGATAATTTTCATCGGTGTTTGTGATTTTCAATCATGCTCGTTTCATCCAAAAATAATTTCAATGCGCGTTCAAACTTACATAATAATCTGATTCATACCCACACCGAATAAAAATCAAGACTGCTACCAAAGACATTGTTGAACCTGAACACGAAGTCTAATGTGTCTCCCCTGTTTGCAGGTGGCGATGATCTGAAAGCAGCTGAGGAGTACTGGGATATCCGCTTCCTCCATCCCATTAAGGCGGGTATTAGGGTAATCTTCATCTCATTTCTGGTCATTGCCGTCCGCATATAATACTTAAACAACAAAAGGATTTATAGAGATACCTTATGAGCGCCGAGTAGGTAAAAACATTTCAGCTTAAACCTCATTCCACCAGAATAATAACTTTTAATTCTTGCATTGGTGAAAAACAAAAGAAAAATTTAAATGCACTTTTTGGGAAAATGCGTTCACCGTCTTCCCATCGACGAATTCTGCAAACAAGGAATGCGTCAGCAGCCCCACAGTGCCCATTATTACTTTTTACTGGCCGGGAAAAAAAACGCGAAGGCCATATTCGTGAAGCCATGGTTCTTTATCGAAAGGGTGTAAAACTCGATCCGACCAACTACCTGGCCCTGAATAACCTGTGTACGCTCGAACTGCATTCCGGAGAACTTCAGTCCGCCTTGGACCACCTTACAAGGGCGATCTCCCTGAAGCCTGCTTTCTTTTCGGCCCGCATCAACCACGCCGAGGCCGAAAAAAGACTGGGATATCATGACACAGCCCTTTTGGATTACAACCTTGTTTTGAAACACAATCCCCACTGGGCTTCGGTGTATGAGAACCGGGGCGATGTGAGGCTGCTGCAGCAGGATTATGAAGGAGCCTATGACGACTTCTGCAGGGCAATCGCACTGAACCCCGCACTGGAAGATGCCGGACTGAAGAAGCAGTAGCTGGAGCGGATGCAAGTCTTACAACTGTCCGACAAGGCTTCGGTCGCTTCTTTATCTACAAAACGAAGTACGTTCTCTCTTCCCGTATACCTGCGCAGGTTAAAGCAGGCCGTTTTATCCCTCTTCAGCCAGGGCCTCTTCCTGCTGCTGCTCCAGATCAACGACATCCTGCCCGATATGGATGACCTGCTTGAGCTGCTGCCGGTGTAAGAAAGCCTTTGCCGACCCGACGAAGTTCCCGGCAGAGTGCTTTATCTTATTTTGCACTTTGCCGGGTTCAGTCCGGAGTCTTTTTTTTATAATACAAATGGAAATTATACCCTGTTTTTAATCCCATTTTATTTCAATAAGGTAACTATTTTAACAAATCAGTGACTTTCATCCAAAAAAAGGGGGGGTTCATACAATAAGTCAGAATTTTCTTGCATTTTGAAAAAAAGCATTTGACCTTTAGGATTTTAAACAATCATTATTCGTTTTTGAAATTGGATCATTATGCGATTTAAAATTACATTTAATCGTACCGGAAGGCAAAAAATGCTTCCAATGGATTATCAATATTATTTGAGCGCCTGGATATATAAAGTGATCAGCAAAGGCGACAGCGAGTTTGCAGAATTCCTTCATTCAGAAGGATACACCACAGGATACAAACGGTTCAAACTTTTCAATTATTCTCCGTTGGACTTCGGCAAACCCAAGTTGTGGGAAGAAAAAGCCTTATTCGAAATTCAGGTTGAACAGATCGTTTTGAAGGTTTCGTTTCATCTGGTCGAGGCTGCCGAAAAATTCATCATCGGTTTGTTTAATAATCAGCAGGTTTATGTGGGTGACCAATTTAACGGGTTAGACTTGGTCGTAAAGCAAGTAGAACGTTTAGCTGAACCGGTTTTGACAACCACAATGAAATACAAAGCTGTTTCACCTGTAGTAATCAGTTTGAAGCATGAAGACAGTAAATATGCCAGATACATGGCGCCGGTGGACAATAATTACAGTGATCTGCTTCGGCAACATCTATGGAATAAATTCCAATCGATTCCCAATGGATTCAACATGCCTGAGGATTCGAACTTCCGTTTTGAACCGAAAAGTGAAGCACGGTCAAAACTCGTGACTATAAAATCTTATACCCCTGAGCAGAGCAAGATCCGGGGTTTTACATTTGATTTTACACTGACATGCCCGGTTGAAATACATCAATTGGTATTGGCATCGGGAATAGGGGAAAAGAATTCGATGGGATTCGGATGGTGTGAGGTGATAAAATGAGGATTAAAATAGCCGAAGCGATTTTAGGTGAAAAAAAATAAAAGTAAGGGGTATGAAACAGAATTATAAAACGATTAACTATGAATGGTTGACGAAACCAACTGGTGATCCGTTTGCCGATGTTGGCGGATTTGCTATAGAATATCTTTCGGAGAAATTCCCTGAAAAAGATATTCTGGATCTGATCGACTACGTTACAAAAATCTATGTGGAAAAATGGGGAGGCAAATTAAATGCCTTTTTCCTGAACTCGAAAATTACGCAACCTGCTTTTCTAGGTCAACGAAAAATTGATGAAACATTAAAGTATTTTAAAAATATAATCGCAGAATCAGAATCTTCTGAAGATGGGTATTGTCGTATTACCGGTCAAGCAACCAAATTGTTCTATGGGAGTCGGGACAACTCAATTATGACTGGTTCCGGAACGTTTATTAATTTTCATCACTTTTTCCAGAAAGGGATTTCAGTTTCAAAAGAGGTATTAATCAGGATACACTTTGTTCCTTTTGCCTGTCAACAATTACAAGGTAAAGTCAGCTTAATGCAAAGCAATAATTATAAATTGAACAAATTGTTTGTTGAACTGACTGTTGAAAAAAACTTACATGAGATCGGGATAGGAATTTCAGATGGCATTATGAAATCAGATTATAATAAACCCGCCAATGCTATTTTCGATTTCGTTGACTATTCTCTTAAACGACTTCAGGAATTCAGAGAAGAGACGGTATTACCATCTCTTACGCTTTATCTTTTTACCAATTTTGGTGCAAGTCCGGAAATACAACTTTTCCAACTTCCTGCAAAAGTTTTTATTTTTTACAAGACTTGCATTCAAGCTAAATTTAGAGATGACTGGCAAAAATTTATCAGATCGTATTATTTTAACAGTCAATATAAAGGAGCAAAATATAATACTTTAACAGAAAATTTCGAATTAATAAAATCAAAAGAAACAGAAGTCATCGGGCAAGATGAATATCGACAGTGGTTTAACGTGATCTACACCAAGCTGTTGAGCAATGAAAACATCCGGCCTGAAATTCTTCGATGGTCACGCAAACATCCATTCAACTTTACAATTGTAGAAATCTATCACCAACACATTATTGGTATGAAAAAAGAAACAATCAACAAAATTAAAGAATTGGCTGCTTTTCTAATCAGGGAAGAAGATGCCGATAAAATCAAAAAACGTATTAAAACTCTTGATGGAGCTAAAAATTCATCAGCTCTACGGCGGTTTTTTCTGAAAGATGTGGTAGCGGAAAACTATGCAGAAGGAAGTAAAAAGACAATGATCACATTGGATGAATATATAAACTACCTGTTCCCTGATGGCTCTTATTGGGCAGAAATCCGAGATCTCTTGCTTATAGCAATTTATCAGGAATTACATGAGCGCGATTTAATTTCAGAAGAGTTAAAAATCGAATTTGAAACAGAAGCAGAAACAGAAAGTATTAACTAATAAAGCAATAATATCATGAAAAATATCAAAACCCAAGGACTTGTGCTAATTGATGTTGATGTTGTAGCATTAAACAATGCAGGTAAAAACACTTCAAGCAATAATGAAAATGCTGTAGCGACCAAGTCAATACGCAAAAATGGACGTAGCTATGTATATGTATCGGGTCAAGCTTGGCGCTATTGGTGGCGAGAAGCCTTACAAAAAAATGTTGGATGGTGCTTATCTCCAATAACCCGTGAAGGGAAAATAGCATTTACCAATGCTGATCCGATGAAGTATCCTGATGATGATGTTTTTGGCTATATGCGGGCCGCAAAGGATGCTGAGTTAGATGAGAACAATGAGCCAGTAAAGGATAAGAAAGGCAACATCAAAATGACCAATGTAACAGTAACCAGAGTATCACCGCTTAAAAATTCAGCAATTATTTCAGCTGCAAGCGTTAGACCTGAGGAAAATTGGTCTAGTATGTCACGCCAGGTGGGAGATGCTGTACCCTACGAAAAACAAGAATATAGTGCAATTATGAAAGGAATGTTTAGTATAGACCTTTCAATGATTGGAACATTCTCAAGCTACGATCGCACTGGATACAAAAATCTGTCAGTAACATTACAAGAAGAAGCATTAAAAAACGGAGCAGAGAAAATAGATGATCCATTTGTTACAGATGGTAGTGGTAATCCAATGAAATTAATTCGATTAGCAAAAGATATAAGGCAACGTCGGGCTATCGAGACTATCCAGGCACTAAAAACGATTTCGGGTGGAGCTATGCAAACAAATAATATGGGTGATGTGACTCCGAAATTCATTGTGCTTGCAACAACCAAAACTGGGAATCATCCTTTCAGTCACATTATAGGTAATAAAGGTCAACGCGACGAAGAAGTAGTTTTCAATTTTGAGGCACTGGTTGAAGTATTAAAA
>JAUZOX010000208.1 GCA_030706265.1 Bacteroidota bacterium
AAACGCTACCGTTTAAAGTATAGTAAGTGCCGACCAAAGGAACTGTCGCAGGTTCACCCACAAATATATTTTGTGCGTTTTCAACCAAAAATGGTACTCGTAAAATCATTTGTTCATCATTGACGATATCACATACAGGCGTACCGATGGCAATGGTTGCCCCTTTTGAAACATACATTTTTGTAACTGTGCCTGAGGTTTTGGCTTTCACCGTCTGTTTGGCAATATTATCCGATGTCTGTTTCACTGCCAATTCGCTTCTTTCAATAGCAATAGATGCCTTATCAATATTGGCTTTTAAATCCGATTGATCAATGGAATAAAGTACATCTCCTTGTTTAACAATCTGTCCTTCCTCAAAATTGGCGGAAAGAACATCACCCATCACCGATGCGGAAATGGTATATGTATCAACCGGTTGCAAAACGCCTGTACCTGAAATGACATTTCCATCTGAAACAGCAACATTATTTGTTGCATCTGCCTTGTTACTGGCTGTTGGCTTACTTTTTCCGCAACCTGAGAGCATCAAAAGGGTAAACATACTCAAGAGAAGTATGAATGCAATTCGTTTTTTCATATCAATTTCCTCCTACTTCACTTTGATTTTTACATTTGCATTTGTCCCGATAATGCCGTCAAGACTCACATCATCATCAATGACTACCTTAATGGGAATGAGCTGAGTGGTTTTTACATACGTCCCACTGGTGGAAAAACTGGTGGCCATACCTGACAATGCCGTCTGGGTAACAGGGTCAATCGATGAAACATGCCCTTTAAAGGTTTTGCCTGGAAAAGCGTCAAGTTTAACTTTGACCGGCTGCCCCTCTTTAATGAGCTTAATATTGGTTTCCTCAATGTTTACACCGACATAAACATTGTTGGTTTCACCAATAACGCAAACCACAGTCGCCGGAGATACAATTTGGTTGAGTGTAACATTGGACTTTAACACCTTGCCGTCAACCGGAGATTTTAAATATGCGCCCTCTACTCTACCAATCACTTCATTTTCCTTAACCTTACTTCCCTCGGCTACTGTATATTTCACTAACTTTCCAGAAGCTGTTGGGGTGATGGAATAAGTTTTTAACGTTACTTTTGCATTATCTGTGCTGAAATATGTGTTTGAATCTATGTAATAATACAATGAATAGCCAACACCGATCATGAGGATCAGTGCAAGTACGCTAAAAATAATATTTTTCCTGCGTTTTTTGACCACCTCTTTATTGAGATCTTTTTCCTCTAAATCATCCAGTTCTTTGTCTTTCATTATTCTTCTTCTCCTTCCGAAAACTGTGAATTATATAAATCGGCATAAAATCCGTTTTGACTGAGCAAATCTTCATGGTTGCCTTGCTCGATGATATCTCCATCCTTCATGACCAAGATTAAATCCGCATTTTTAATCGTTGACAATCGATGGGCAATGACAAAACTGGTTCTGCCCTTCATCAGTGCATCCATAGCACTTTGAATAAGAATTTCAGTTCTTGTATCCACTGAGCTTGTCGCCTCATCCAAAATGAGGATTTTGGGATCATTCAAAATGACTCTGGCGATGGTGAACAATTGCTTTTGTCCCTGGGATATATTCGTGGATTCTTCATTTAAGATCATGTTATATCCACCGGGCAGCGCACGGATAAACTCGTCACAGTGTGCCGCCTTGGCCGCGGCGATGACCTGATTATCGGTCGCGTCAAATGTTCCATATCGGAGGTTATCCATGATAGATGCGCTGTATAGCCATGAATCCTGTAACACAATGCCAAACAGGGTTCTTAGATCCTGTCTTGAAAAATCGAATATATCCTGACCATCAATTAAAATCTGTCCTGAGTTAATATCATAAAACCGCATCAAAAGCTTAATAATCGTTGTTTTACCTGCTCCGGTGGGACCTACAATGGCGATCTTCTGCCCTGCTTTTACCTTAGTAGAGAAGTTTTTGATGATCACGTTGTCGCTGTTATAACCAAAGCTGACATTTTTAAACTCGACATTGCCGATAAAATCTCTGTTTAGATCAATATTTGTCTTACCCGGTTCTTCTTCATCTTCCTCCAAAAACTCAAACACGCGCTCAGCCGCCGCAACGGTTGCCTGCAATGTGTTGGAGATGGATGCGAGCTGTCCGATTGGTTGCATAAAGCTTCTGGTATACTGGATGAATGCTTGAATATCACCCACACTAATCACTCTTTTGACAGCCAGATATGCACCCAAAATACACACAACAACGTAACCAAGATTTCCGACAAAGGTCATGACCGGCATCATAATGCTTGAAACAAACTGTGATTTCCAAGCTGAGCCAAAAAGCTCTTTATTGATCTTTTTAAACTTATGAATAGATGTTTTTTCCCAGTTAAAAGCCTGAACTAAATTATGTCCGCTAATCATTTCTTCCACATGGCTATTCATCTCGCCCATGGACTTTTGTTGATCTTTGAAAAATCCTTGGGACTTGTTAACCACCAGCCCCATAATGACACCTGACAGAGGAATAACAAGCAATGCTGCCAAGGTCATGAGCCAACTAATGGAAAGCATCATAACCAGTATGCCCAAAATCATGGTAACCGAGGTGACAAGCTGGGATAGGGTTTGGTTTAGTGATTGCGATACCAAATCTACATCATTTGTAATTCTTGACAACACCTCACCATGGGTTCTGGTATCATAATAATTAAGCGGAAGCCGATACATTTTTTCCGAAATTTGCTTGCGGATTTTATACGTTATGTCCATTGATACCTTTGACATAATGAATCCTTGAAAAAAGGAACATATTGAGGAAACAACATATAACACAAGCAAAAGAAGTGATAATCTGCCCATATAGACAAAGTCAGTTAATAGCCCCGTTTGTGAAGCATAGGCCAACAATCCTTCCACAAGCTTTGTGGTTACTTTTCCTAAAAGTTTGGGACCCACAATAGAAAAAGTGGTGGAAAAAATGGCAAACAGTAACACCACAACGATTTGGAATTTATATTCCAGCAAATACCCCGCCAATTTCATAATGGTTTTATTAAAATCTTTTGCCGCCTGCGGCTTTGCTGAAATCCCCTGCATACGCAACGGTCTTTGATTTTTCTCACTCATCGTGCTAACTCCTCCTCACTCAATTGAGAAAGTGCTATTTCTTTGTACATATCACATGTTTCGAGAAGCTCACGATGGGTTCCTACCCCTGCTATTTTGCCATTATCCAATACAACGATTTGCTCCGCGTTCAGTATAGTGCTAATGCGCTGTGCCACAATCAGAACGGTGCTATGCGATGTATGGTTCTTTAATGCATTTCTTAGGTTTCGGTCGGTCTTTAAATCCAATGCCGAAAAACTATCGTCAAAGATATAGATAGGGGAATTTTTGACCAAAGTACGGGCAATTGCCATACGTTGCCTTTGCCCACCCGAAAGATTGGAACCACCTTGTGCAACCGGTTCGTCATAACCCAAAGGTTTGGATGAAATAAACTCCGTTGCCTGGGCAATTTGAGTAGACCTATCTAAATCCTCATTTTTGGCTTCGTTGTTGGCAAAATACAAATTCGATTTAATGGTGCCGGAAAACAACAACCCTTTTTGGGGAGTCAATCCAATTTTGGATCGCAACTCCCTTCTGCTTATATTCCTAATATCTTTTCCGTCTATGTATATGGCCCCGTTTGTAACATCATAAAATCTCATAATCAAATTGACAATGGTTGATTTTCCGCTTCCCGTAGCACCGATAAAAGCCGTTGTTTCACCCATTTTTGCCGTGAAGCTGATATTTTGTAAAACCAGCTCATTACTTCCCGGATATGTGAAGTCCACATTTCTAAATTCCACTGTTGGAACAAAATGGGAGTCGAATTTTTCAGGATCTTTTTTATCCTTAATGCTGAATGGCGTATCCAAAACCTCTGCCACTCTGTTAGCAGAAACCGCCGCTCTCGGCACCAATATGAACATGACTGCAAGCATCAAAAACGCCATGATAATTTGAATAGCATATTGCATATATGCCATCATATCCCCTATTTCTAAATTAAATTCAGAAACAAGCTTTGAACCTACCCAGACAACCGCCAAAATAGTGAGATTCATAATCAGCATCATGATCGGCATCATGGAGGACATAACTCTGTTAACAAATAGGTTGTTGGAGGTCAATTCTACATTGGCTTTATTAAAACGCTTCAACTCAAATTTTTGTGTATTAAACGCGCGAATAACAAGCATACCATCCAGGTTTTCTCTGGTAACTAAGTTCACTTTATCCACTAATTTTTGAACCAGCTTAGTTTTGGGCATGGCAATGCTGAATAGAAGAACCATTACACAAATAAGACACAGAACCGCAATTCCTACAATCCATGACATGGATGCGGATTTGGATACCGCCTTAATCACGCCCCCCACGCCAAGGATTGGGGCATAAAAAATCAATCGGATCATCATAACTAACAAATTCTGAACTTGGGTGATGTCATTGGTTGTTCTTGTGATCAAAGAAGCCGATCCAAACTGATCAAATTCCGCATTGGAAAAAGATGTGATTTTTGTAAAGACTTCATCTCTCATTCGCACTGCAACACTTGCGGCCACCATGGCGGCTATAAAGCCAACCGTCACCGAAGCAACCGTTCCGAACAGGGTTGCTACTAACATTTTGCCCCCATATTCCCATATGAAAGGAATGCTTCCGTTCATAATTCCGGAGGTTACCATCTTTGACATATAATCGGGTAGAGCAAGGTCACACATAGCCTGAACAAAAAGGAGTGCAACAGCAAACAGTAACATTCCGATATGATCGCCCATGTAAAGTATAACTTTTTTCACTTATGCATACCCTCCTTTTAAAATTAAATTCTATGCTAAAATGTTCAAGTAATTTCGTCTATTACTAAAATAGTATATAATGTCTTAAAATCGAAAATTTTAAGACTATTATATCATACACTTTTAAATACCGCAACTCAAAAAACATTTACTTATGCTGATTCCAGTGATCTGCCATTTTCCCAAAAATCCTTACCAATTCTTTAGCGTCATGCTCTCCTAAACTTTCAAGGGTTTGGCGGCTAATATCAAGCATCTTCTGACAATTCTTTTCCACCACTTCTTTGCCTAACGGGGTTAAGGTTACAATCACTTGTCTTCTGTCATTTACATCTATTTCTCGAGTGATATACCCCTTTTTTTCAAGATTTCTGAGCGTAGCTGCAATTCTCGCTGTACTGATTGACATATACTTGCTGATTTCATTTGGAAAAGCGACACAGTTATTTTTTAGTAAATAATGCAGAACGAGGGTACTGCCTTGCATTGACGAAAACATATTCTTAATCGGATCACTGTTTTTTAAATCATGCATATTCTTCCATAATTCCTTTGTCAATTTCAAAGAATCCATCGTAACACCTCTCATAATTTATTACTAACACTATTATAATATAACACTGTTAGCAATCTG
>JAUZOX010000209.1 GCA_030706265.1 Bacteroidota bacterium
GCTCCCAGGGGTTGCAAGACCTTGTCTACAAAAAAGCCTCCCGAGCCGTTCCCGGCATCCACCACGATATGGAAACCACGCAGGGGAGTGTTGAAATGACGGGGATCGTTGACTTTTTGGCGAATAGTAGTAACCAGAAACTGGGAATAGACCGAAATGAGATCAAAATGAGAAGCAGTGCCAGGTTTTTTCCCAACGTATTTAGCATTGGAAGCGGCTAACTCCAGGATGCGGGTAATGTCATTTTTCTCGAGTCCGCCATCCGAAGTAAAAAATTTAATTCCATTACGATTGTATGGGAGGTGGCTGGCCGTTAACATGACTGCTCCATCATATCGGGTATTTTCAAAGATGGTCGACATGTACATCGCCGGAGTGGAGGTGATGCCACAGCAAACGCTGTTGGCACCCGTAGAGAGAATTCCTTTGATAAACGCTTCCATCAGCGTGGGACCCGAAATTCGGGAGTCCCTTCCAATGGCGATTGTTAACTTATCTGCCGTGAGATTTTTCTTTTGGGTTAACCACGAAACAAATGCCAACGCAATTTTTTCTACAATCAATGGGGTGAGATTTACAGATTCACCTACCACACCTTCGGTAGCAATTCCCCTGATATCAGACCCGTTTTGCAGTGAAGCCCATTCGGATTTATTCATATTCGCAAACAAAAGAAATAGTTGATACTAAATTATTGAATGAGCAAAGTTAGCAAAGCTGATTATCGATTTCAATTAAATTGTATTCTTTTAATTTTAAAGTTTCTGCGGTTTACACAATTCCTTCCCTTAAAATGTCATGAATATGAACAACACCCAGGTATTCGTGATTGTTAACCACCAGCAGGGAAGTGATTTTATTGTTCTTCATGATTGCATAAGCATCGATAGCCAACACCTCTTCTTCAACGGTTTTGGGAGATGGGGACATGATATCTTTGGCTGTAATATCGTCGAAGTTTTGTTTTTTTTGTAACATCCGGCGCAGGTCCCCATCGGTGATAATACCTGCTATCTTATTGTCATCATCGAGAACGGCAGTTGCACCAAGTCTCTTCGATGAAATTTCGATGATGATGGTATCCAGTTTATCATTGAGATGAACAACGGGACGTTCGTTGTTTTTATAAAGGTTGCTCACTTTCATGTAGAGTTGTTTGCCAAGGGCACCACCCGGATGGGTCAGTGCAAAATCCTTTGCGGAAAATCCTCTGTATTGCAATAAGCTGATCATCATGGCATCGCCCATGACCAATTGGGCCGTAGTGCTTGCAGTCGGAGCCAGATTGTTAGGGCAGGCTTCGCGATCGATATGCGCGTTAATGACATAATCGGAGTTCCTGGCCAGAAATGAATCCATATTCGAAACCATGCCGATTACCTTGGTGTCGAGTCCTAAATTCCGGATCAACGGAATGAGCACTTTTATTTCCGGGCTGCTTCCGCTTTTTGAAAGGCAAAGCACAATATCTTTTTCCTTGATAATCCCCAGATCTCCGTGGATGGCATCTGCGGCATGCATAAATATGGCAGGAGTTCCGGTAGAGTTGAAAGAGGAAACAATCTTTTGGGCAATAATGGCACTTTTACCGATTCCGGTAACAATGACTCTTCCTTCGCTATTCCCAATAAGCTGGATACATTCCGCAAAGGTATCGTCAATAAAATTCTTGAGTTTAGCGACCGTGTTTAGTTCAATATTAATGGCTATTAAGGCCGATTGTTTTATTTGATCAAACGATTTCATCTGAAAATAATTTTATTAAATAGGTCAGATGGAACTCGCATGGAAGATTTTCATCGCTGTTTGTGTTTTCAAAACATGCTCGTTTCATCCGTAAATAATTTGTATTAAAATGGTTGTATGGAACCAACATGTAAGATATTCATCGGTGATTGGATTTTCAAACATGCTCGTTTCATATTGTTTTTTTAGTTGGCTGACTGGTTGCAGGCCAACAAGAATGTAAAGGTTATTCCTTAAGTGCAAAAGTAGTTATTCCTTGCGGAACACTGAACAAGTATCCGTTAAAATTTAAGGGTATTTGCATTAAAAGAATGATAGTAACATATAGTAATGCAATGTATTGCGACGCCACAATCCAATCAGAAGGATTGCAGGAAGAAGATTTTATTTGATGAGTCCAAACAATAAGATTTCCAGTAAGCTATCGAGGGTTTTTTCAAAGCCGATTTTCTTGATGGGGGAAAGCAATTGAAACTGAACGCCTTGAAGAGCACCGATGAATCCGGTAGCGGCAAACTCGGGTTCCTTGATTTTAAAATACCCTTTCTTGACGCCATCATTCAAAATGTTGGTAACTAACTGGACTTCCATGAGGTCAAACTTTTGGCGGATGCTTTCGGTAAATGAAAATCGTGACTTAGACTGTTCCCTGATAGCAGCATAGAGATTTTTATACCTGGACAAAAAATTGATTCGTGACAGAACGTAAGCCTTGATTTTGCTTTGGGGATCTTTGGCAAGATTCACTTCATCGATGAGGTCTTCACGAAGATCAACAAGTTCGGATTCAATGACCGCCTTGTAAATATCCTCTTTGCTGGAAAAATAGTAGTAGAGCGTGCTCTTTCCCCTTCCCCCGGCAAGGGCAATATCGTTGATGTTGGTCTTGTGAAATCCATATTTGGCAAAAATATCCCGGGCAAACCTTACCAGTTTATCCCTGATTTCATCTTTGGGCTTTGGCTTTCTTCCTCTTACTGACATTGGTTATGGTTTTTCGAATAATTTGCAATACAAATATCAGATTATTTATTGAAAAAAGAAAAGCCTGTCTTTTAAAAGACAAGCTTTTCTGAAATCATTGTATTTTGATCTTTTTTGGAAATCGATCTCCAAAAGATACCGAAGAGTGTCTTTCAACACAGTTCCTGAAATGGATTTCCGATAGCGTTTTGGGCAATGTTAATTTAATTTGCCGGCATTCTGAAGTAAATAGGATTCAGCTTCCACACTCCAGAGTCCTTTATGTTTGCTGCAGATCGAAGCCAACTCTGCAAAGACCGGATTGCTTTTGCCCTTTTCGGCAAAATCGGTTATAGCCGTTAGGGGCATTTCCAGGTGATTGTATATGAGCTTTTTTCCTCCTGGTATATGGGGCAGATTTAAAGTTGCTTCGATCACGGCATTGATACCTCCGATGTGCGTGACCAATCCGGCCGGATCCAGTCCTTTTGACATCATCGACAGTGCTTCTTTCATGTCATCGGTGTTTCCCCCGCTGGTTCCAGCAATGTGGGTATACCCATAATGGACATTGTAGAAATTAAGTCGTGCTTTGAGATTGGGATCTGAAGGGCCGGCAAAAAAGTTGAGACAACCGTCGAAGGCAAGTAGCCCATCGGCCTGCTCGATCACCGGAGTCACGGGAGCAAAAACAAAGACATCGTTAAAGCCTTCTCCGCCTGTCAATGCTTTCATCTCTTCAACGGGATCCGCCATTTTGGAGGTGTTGATGTATCGCAGGTCAATGCCTCTTGAAGCGGCAAAAGCCACGGTATATAATCCGGCAGCCCTGTCGAGGCGAGCTTGGTCGATGTCGGTTACGATCATCAGGGAAGGTTTACGGTCGTCACGGTTGAGCGTGTAGTTGATTGCAGCCAGCCCCATAGGACCGACCCCTGCAAGGATCGCCATTTTTCCACCATCCACAATTTCCATCTGGTGAATATATGAACCCGGTGTCGTATGATAATTGGCGTGCATGGCCCCGATGACGCATGAAAGCGGTTCAGACAATGAAGCAGGATAAAAGCCGTCTCCATGGTAGGAGAGCAAACAGCCCTGTTCCATTACTTCGTTAGGGATGACGACATAGGTTGCATCGCCTCCGATATAATGATATGAATAACCGGGTGCGCTGAGGACTCCTACCGGACCATCCTTGTATGTCAAAGCAGGTTGAATGGAAAATTTATCACCCGTCTTAAACTGGCTTTTCCATTTGTCGCCTATTTCGATCAGCTCGCCTGCAAATTCGTGTCCGATGATTACCGGATTTGTGGCTGCATCGTTAGGAATTCGTTTGTGATCGGTTCCCTGGCTGGCAGCCTTATAGGAGGACATGCAAAGAGAGTCGCAAACCACCTTTGCCAATATTTCGTTTTCTTTAATTTGTGGAAGTTCAAACGATTCAAGACGAAGATCGTTCTTCCCATATAATCTGACTGCGCGTGTTTTCATGGTTTGTAGTGTTATTTCAACATAATCTGTCCACCGGTTACAGGGATAGCCTGGCCTGTTTCATATTCCTGTTCAATCACGTAAAAGACGGCCCTGGCAACGTCCATAACCCTGCAACCTCTACCGGCCGGAACCTGTGCATCATAAAAGGCTTTTACATCTTCAAGTTTCTTTGCTCCGGGAACTTTCCCTGCTTTAAGATACTGAATAAACAAACCTTTTTCCGGATCGCTCCATAGTGGACCTTCGTAGAAATTACCCGGACAAATTGAATTTACCTTAATGCGACTGGGCATCAGCTCCATGGCAAAAGACTGGGTGAGACCAATACCGCCAAATTTACCCCCTGCATATGCAAAATTGCGATTGCTTCCTTTTAATCCCGATTTTGAATTGATCTGGATGATATCCATGAAATAATCTTTGCGGAAATGGGATTGTTGCTTCATGACGGCCGAAGCATATTTTGCACATAGAAAATAGGCCTTGTAATTGACATCGGTCATCAGTGAAAAAGATTCGGGGGTCATTTCTTCCAGACCACCGGCCCGAAGTATCCCGGCATTGCTGATGATAGCATCTAAACCGCCGAACTGTTTTACGGTAGCAGCGATCATATTCTCAACAGAGGCGGCATCGGCAACGTTTACTTTCACAAAGAAAGCACGGTTGGATTGATTTTTAGCATTCAAACAGTTTGCCATATGGCTGCCTGTTTCTTCGTTCAGGTCGGCCACGACAATGTTAGCACCCTGTTCGAAAAGTACTTCGGATAATCCGCCGCCAAAACCTTGAGCTCCGCCGGTGACGATTATAATTTTTTGTTGAACACGACCGGTTACGACGGTTACGTTTTCAGATTTGTCGCCTAAAAGTGAATTAAGACATGAAGCCTTTTCGGCAATTGCAACCAGTCCATTTTCTTTTAAAAGGATATAATTGGGGTGAGTTGGGTTTGCAGTGTACCAGTTGGATAGTTTCAATTCAAGTTCGGCAATGATTTTATCAGGATCGGAAGTTTCTTCTATGACTAACATTCCGGCACCCTCCTTAACAAAAGGAAGGTCTTGTAATTCTTTTGCAGTAGAGATTTTCTGAAACGCTTCCCTGTCATCGAAACGGGCCGTTAAAACTTTTTCGCGGGAAGCAAGCATCCGGATGGCAGGTATTACACGGTTTATTATTAATGTGTTCATTTTTAAATAGTATGAATTTTAGATATTGCAATGATGCTGTTGTTTCATGCGGCAATAA
>JAUZOX010000021.1 GCA_030706265.1 Bacteroidota bacterium
ATATGGAGGCACTTAAAAAAATTGAAATCTTGCAGGGCGATATTACCAGGATGAATGTCGATGCAATTGTCAATGCGGCGAACTCATCGTTATTAGGGGGTGGCGGAGTCGATGGCGCTATTCATCGCGCAGGGGGACCAACCATTGTTGAAGAGTGTCGTAGCATTGTTGACCGGCAGGGATACTGCCAAACAGGCAATGCCGTAATCACTACAGCAGGTAGATTGCCGGCTAAGTTTGTGATTCATACCGTGGGGCCGATATGGACTGACGGACGTAAATGTGAAGAGATCAAGCTGGCCCGATGTTATAAGAATTCTTTACAGCTTGCTGTTGAAAATGGAGTGAAGACGATTGCATTCCCCAACATCAGTACCGGGGTTTATGGATTTCCAAAAGAGAGGGCGGCCCAAATCGCTATTGATACCCTAATCGATTTCCTTAACGCCGATACATCGATAGAAAAGGTATATTTGGTATGCTATAATGAGGATAATTTTGAGCTTTCTACAAAATATTACAGCGAGAAATTAAAGACCATACAGGCATAATGAAGTTCGAAACAAATCACTAAGAGCTTTCAGCGAAAAGAATGTTGTCCTGTTGCAGCCTGCGGGTTTATTAAACATTTCTTTCAGATCCTTAATGATGGTTATACAAAGGATGGAATTCAAGAATATTTTGTCGAAGATATTCCCGGTCAAGATGGGTATAGATTTCGGTAGTCGTGATTGATTCATGTCCCAACATCTCCTGAACCGCTCTCAGGTCAGCCCCTCCTTCAACGAGATGAGTGGCAAATGAATGACGAAAAGTATGCGGACTGATTTTTTTATGAATTCCGGTAATCTCTACCAGTTTTTTGATGATCAGGAAAACCCACTGACGGGTTATGCGGGTTCCGTTTTCCTTTAAAAATACAAAATCCTCCTCGCCATGTTGGGGTGTAATGTGAACACGCAAATGATCGCGGTAAAGAGAAATTGATTTCAATGCCTCATCGCCAATGGGAACCAGCCTTTCTTTGTTTCCTTTGCCGATTACCCGGATGAATCCTTCGTTTTCATATATATCGGATAGGTGCAAGTTGATGAGCTCCGATACCCTCAAACCGCACCCGTATAGCATTTCTAGCATCGATAAGTTACGCTGTCCTTCTTTTGTGCTTAAGTCGATAGAATGAAATATCCGGTCAATTTCTTCCAGACTCAGGATATCCGGAAGCTTTCGTCCAAGACGGGGTGTTTCCAACATAAGCGCAGGGGAATCAGCGATGATGTTTTCCATAATCAGGTACTTGAAAAAAGCCTTAATGCCTGAAATAAGTCTTGATTGTGAATGGGGACTTAACCCGGATTTCGATTGATGCTGGATAAACTCATGAAAATGGGTGGCCTGAAGTTCATCCGGGCGGAGATTTAACGTTGCATCTTCAAGATAACCGATCAGTTTATTTACATCCCGCAAATAAGCATCAATGGAGTTCTTGGATAATGATTTCTCCAGAATTAAGTAAGATTGGAAGCCGGTTAAGTAGTTGTTCCATAACATATGCAACAAAATTATACAAATAATAATGAAAATAACAATTGAATGTATATTCTATTATAAGTTGATTAACTGATAGATAATAAAAATATCGTTTTGAATAGCCAAATGCGGGATGACTTGTTGTTTGATTATCAATTTTTTTAAAAGAATAAGCGATTTATAATAAAAAATGAATATCTTTGCACACCTGAAATATAAAGAACACAAGAACTCAACCACAATGGCCAAAAAGAGTAAAGAAGCAAGAGTGCAAGTGATCCTTGAATGCACTGAGCACAAATCCAGCGGGATGCCGGGTACTTCAAGATATATTACCACGAAAAACAAGAAAAACACAACGGGTCGTCTTGAACTCAAGAAATACAATAGCATTTTGAAGAAAGTGACTGTTCATCGCGAAATTAAATAATATTGAATTATGGCAAAGAAAGTAGTTGCAACGCTGAGAACGAATAGCGGAAAAGATTACGCTAAGGTAATCCGGGTGGTTAAATCACCAAAGACAGGTGCCTATACATTTAAGGAACAGATTGTTCTTCAAGATTCGGTTAAAGAAGTTCTTGCAAAGAAATAATCGCGTTTAAAAGGTATATAAAACAAGCTTTCTTCCTTGAAGAAGGCTTGTTTTCGTTTATGCCGGTTTGAATTGTAAGACTAATGCCCCTTAGGGATTTAGCTACACTTGAACTATTCCAAGAGGCGGTTTATTGCTTTTATTTTTTTGGTATTTTTGCCAATTATTGAATTTTTCTTATAAAGCAGGTTTTGCTTTATTGAATCGATAATCCATTACATATAAATCAGTGTAATTCAATTTGATATTAAATGGGAATTTTTTCGTTTTTCTCAAAAGATAAAAAACAAAGCCTCGACAAAGGATTGGAAAAAACACGTGAAAGTGTGTTTTCGAAAATCTCAAAAGCCATAATCGGAAAGTCAAAGGTAGACGATGAGGTACTGGACAATCTGGAAGAGATCTTAATCTCGGCAGATGTAGGCGTCGACACGACTATTCGGATCATCCAAAGGATTGAAGCCCGTGTTGCCAGGGATAAATATATGGGAACCGCAGAATTGAACCAACTGTTGAAAGAGGAGATCACCGGGTTACTTTCTGAACACGATGACAATAATTTTAGCGGATTTGATTTTCCTAAACAAGAAACACCCTATGTGATTATGGTTGTTGGGGTGAATGGCGTTGGCAAGACCACTACTATTGGCAAACTGGCCTGGCAATTTAAACAGGCAGGCAAAAGCGTTTTGCTGGGAGCCAGCGATACTTTCAGAGCAGCAGCCGTAAACCAGCTTACGATCTGGTCGGAAAGGGCAGGAGTGCCTATAGTAGCTCAGGGACAGGATGCAGATCCCGCCTCTGTCGCCTATGATACTTTGCGTTCGGCAATAGCCAAAGGGATAGATGTCGTTATCGTAGATACTGCCGGTCGTCTTCATAATAAGATCAATCTGATGAATGAGCTTGGAAAAATCAAGCGTGTGATGCAGAAAGTGATTCCTGATGCCCCCCATGAAGTACTGTTGGTTCTGGATGCTTCTACGGGTCAGAACGCAATGGAACAAGCCAAACAGTTTACGGCTGTTACCGATGTCACGGCATTGGCTTTAACCAAACTTGACGGTACGGCAAAAGGGGGAGTCGTCATTGGAATATCCGACCAGTTGAAAGTACCGGTAAAATATATTGGAGTGGGCGAAAAGATGGAAGACCTGCAGTTGTTTGACAAGGGAGAGTTTGTTGACAGTTTGTTTCTTTCAAACGAATAAGATATAAATAATAAATAATTGAAATTCAATATTAATCTGCAAAATTATTGATGGTACGTAAAGAAAAGAAGGCTTTAAAAATCAATTTAATCTCATTGGGTTGTTCAAAAAACCTGGTTGATACCGAAGTGCTGATGGGGCAACTCAAGGCGTCCAATACTGAAGTCATGTATGAACAACCATTTGATAAAGCCGAAACAGTTGTCATTAATACTTGCGGATTTATCCAGGATGCCAAACAGGAGTCGATTGATACCATTCTCAAGGCTGTAGAGGCCAAAGAGGATGGGTACGTCAAAAAGATTTATGTCATGGGCTGTCTTTCCCAACGTTACAAGGAAGAACTGAAAAAAGAGATTCCTGAGGTTGATGGTTTTTTCGGTGTGAAGGATTTACCGGTTATCCTTCGAACACTGGGAATTGAATATCATAAGGAACTTTTGGGGGAGAGAGTGATCACAACCCCTTCTCATTCTGCGTATTTAAAGATTGCAGAAGGATGCGACCGGAAGTGTTCCTTTTGTGCCATTCCGATAATCCGGGGTGAAAATATTTCCCGTCCCATCGAAGAGCTGACGGCCGAAGCCAGCTATCTGGCATCCATCGGCGTTAAGGAAATCAATCTGATAGCCCAGGACCTCACTTATTATGGACTCGATCTTTATCGCGAACGTAAACTGGCTGAGTTGATGCAAAAGATTTCGGATGTAAAAGGCATTGAATGGATCAGACTCCATTATACATATCCTGCTGGGTTCCCTTTGGAAATACTGGACGTAATGCGTGACAATCCGAAAATATGCAAATATATTGACATTCCGTTTCAGCATATTAACAATGACTTACTAAAGTCGATGCGCAGGAATATTACTTCCGGGGAAACTATGGACCTGGTGCAGAATCTCAGGAACCGAGTTCCAGGAGTGGCATTGAGGACCGCATTCATCGTAGGATATCCAGGAGAGACCGGGGAAGCATTTGAGGAACTGAAACAATTTGTAGCCAAAGCCCGGTTTGATAGGGCGGGGGTATTCACCTATTCGCAGGAGGAGGGTACAAAAGCTTCAGAATTGGTTGATGATGTGCCCGAAGAGGTTAAGCTCCAGCGTGCCGATGAACTGATGGCACTACAGGAAAAAATTTCTGCTGAACTCAATCAGGGTAAAGTCGGAAAGAAATTTAAGGTACTGTTTGATAGGGAAGAAGGGGATTATTTTGTGGGGAGGACCGAGATAGATTCACCAGAGATCGACAACGAAGTGCTGGTACTTAAAACCGAACCCGGGATTAGGATTGGAGAATTTGCAACTATTTTAATAACTTCGTCTGAAAGTTTTGATTTATTTGGAATACCTGCTACTGAAAACTAATTTTAAAATCTGGTACCGATATGAAAATAATTTGTGGTTTTGTGATGTTTTGTCTGATATGCGCAGGCGTCTCTGCCCAGACTTTTCAGATAGTCAATGGCGATACCGTTAATAGAGTGGATGCTGCCGGTCTGAAACAGGGCAAATGGATTATCCCCGGACAATTTGAAGCACGAGGTATCTATAAGAATAGCGTTAAAGAGGGCCAGTGGCTCACTTATTTTGCCGGTAATTATCTGAGATTGGTTGAGAATTTTGAAAATGGAAAACTCTCAGGGGCGGCATTGGAATTTGACCGCTGGGGACGCCTCATTTCAGAAGGCTATTACACAAACGGCATCCTGAATGGGGTTTTCAAAACTTTTACTTCCGACGGGTTCTTTAAATCATATGCTGAATATAAAAACGGCAAATTAAATGGCATAAAACGTTCTTATTATGAAGATACTCCTGATCGGGTAATGGAAGAAGCAAGCTATACCAATAATCAAAAGAACGGTTTATCAAAATGGTTTACACAGGAAGGACGTATAGTTGCCGAATATAATTATGTTAATGGTTTGCTGGAAGGTGACATTAAAACTTATTACCCCAGCACCAAGTTAAGATCAACAAGCCATTATGTCAACAATCTTCGCCAGGGTGAGACAATAGACTATTTTGAATCCGGAAAGATAAAAGACAAAGGAATGTATAAAGATGACCAGAAAGAAGGGGAGTGGTTAGTTTATGACGAGAACCAGGCTGTTGTTTCACGAGAAAAATACAAGGCAGGCGTTCTTTTGAAAAAATAAATTACGAAAACCCGAAGCTCCCATTTAAAATCAGGTACATACTCCGGAAACAGCACCGCATTCATTTCCGGATAATTGAATTCAATCGTAAATGAATAAGAAAATAAGCAATCCATTTCGCCATTATGAAGGCTATAATTGTTTTGGATGTTCCCCAAATAATCCGTTTGGATTGCACATGGAATTTTTTGAAGATGGGGATGATGTAATTGCAACTTGGACCCCATCACCTAATTATCAAGGTTGGTATAATGTTTTGCATGGAGGAATCCAATCCACCCTCATGGATGAGATTGCCAGTTGGGTGGTATTTGTCAAGCTTAAGACCAGCGGAGTGACTTCGCAACTCGAAATAAAATACAAAAAAGCCGTTCCATCCAACAAAGGAGCAATATCAATCCGGGCGCACCTTGTTGAAATGAAACGAAATATCGCTGTAGTTGATGTCAAACTTTATAGTCCGGAAAATGAACTCTGTACGATTGCAACCGTAAAATATTTCACCTTTTCACAGGAGGTAGCAAAAGAAAAGCTCTGGTATCCCGCACCAGAGCTCTTTCATGAAACAGATGAAGCCGACATACGGGATCACAATTGCTGTACAAGCATCTCAAAGAAATGAGGCCAATTGACGTCTGCATTGCCGGTTCCCATCCTGACGATAATGATGTTTTTTGAGGGATCAACGAAAATATATTGTCCCAGAATGCCCTTTGCAAAGAAACAACCTTTTTCAGTGACCCTCCAGTGATAAGTATAAGGGTAGCCTTGTGAATCACGTGAATCATTGACAATTGACCTGCTTTGTTTCACCCACTCCGAAGGGACGATTTGTACACCATTCCAGTTGCCGTTGTTCAGATATAGACGTCCAAACTTTGCAAAGTCAAGCGCTCTGGCATTGATGCAACAAAAAGCTTTGATGGTTTGATTTTTGCGACTGTCTACACTCCAACTGGCCGGAAACTCCATCCCCAGAGGTTTCCATATTTTTTCTTCGAGATATGCCGCAAGAGTTTTTCTGGTTGCACGTTCCAAGGCAATTCCCAATAACAATGTATTTACACTTTGATAATCATAATGAAGATCCGGCGCCGATTTGACTTTAAGCTTCAGAATATATTTCTTTAAATTAAGTCCATAGTAATATTTGGCCATATCGGCAAAAGGACTGCTATACCCTTCGTTAAAATCAATGCCAGATCTCATGTTGAGTAAATGCTTAAGGGTTATCTTTTCAAATCCGGGTTTTGACTTCAACTCGGGGATGAAATCTGTAATGGGTTGGTCAACGCTTTTAATGTACGATTCCGAAATGGCGATCCCGATTAAAGCTGAAACAAACGATTTTGCTACCGAAAATGAAGGCAGAATCGATGCAGAATCATACCGGTGAAAATATTTCTGATATAGGACACTATCGTTCCTGATGATCAGGAACGACAGTGTCTTTTCTTTTTCAAGAAACTGCTCAAGCGTCCGGTAATTTTTCTTGTTAAAACCTTGAGGTATATCAGGATCTAATTGCCTGACAGTCTCTTTAAACAGGAAAGGGGCTGATGGTTTGTCAATTTTTTGTGAGGGAAATTTCTTATAGTCCTTCATGTCGGCAAAGTTATAGTAGAAAAACCGAGCGACATGACATGAAGACAATGTTGCCAAAAGCAACATCGAAATGAGAATGTATTTTGTCCGCATCAACTGATAGAAAGAAGGTGGTTATGCAATCGAAAAGCGATAAATCGTGGTAGTTTTATAGTTTTCACCTGGTCGTAAAATAGTCGACGGAAACTCTGGATGATTTGGTGAATCCGGATAATGTTGTGTTTCAAGCGCAAAACCTTCATAGCTGTGATGAATGCCTTTTTTACCTTTAACTCCTTCAATATAATGAGCTGTATACAACTGTATTCCCGGTTGGTCCGTTAGCACCTCTAAGAGCCGCCCACTCGCTGCATGATAGACTGAAGCGACTTTTTCCACTCTTCCTCCGTTTTTTAAAACAAAATTATGGTCATAGCCTACATCCAGCTTCGGAATCCTATCTCCAAACAAAACCGGTTTTCTGAAATCAAGAAGGGTATTTTCAACCGGTTCCAGATTGCCCAGCGGAATTAGATTTTCATTGTTGAGGGTATAGAAATCACTGTCAACTGTAAACGTCTGGTCGAAAATGTTTCCGGTACCGGCAAGATTGAAATAGCTGTGATTAGTGAGATTGACATGGGTTGAATGGTCAGTGGTTGCAAAGTAATCTATTTTCAGTTCGTTTTGGTTGTCGAGACTGTATGTTACCTTGACATCGAGATTACCGGGGAAACCCTCTTCTCCATCTTTACTTCTGTAAGTAAATTCGACGCTAACCGAATCTTTGCTTTCATGGGTTGTACTATCCCAATATTGAATATGAAAGCCGTTGGGACCGCCGTGTAGCGTATTGGAACCATCATTCAGCGGTAATTGGTATACTTTGCCATCGAGCGTAAAAGAACCTTTATCAATCCGGTTGGCATAACGTCCACATATTACGCCAAAATAAGGTGGATTATCCAGGTATTCGTCCGGCGTGTTATAACCCAGAACGACATCGTCAGACGCCCCTTTTTTATCGGGTACAAAAATATTCGTGACTGTGGCACCAAGGTTCTGAATGCAAACCGACATTCCCATGTCATTTGTCAATGTATATCGAATGACAGAATGTCCATTCATCATTTTTAATTCTTTTTTTACAATATTCATGATTATCTATTTTGTAGTTTAATAATTGAATACAAATTTGAGAAATAAACAGGAAACTTTAAGTTTTTGGTTATGAATTATACAAATTATATTCAACTTGACTGATATATTTTCCTCAGTGTTTGTAAATGAATCTAATAAAGAGAATGGTAACAAAAAATTAATATTAAAATCTCCATAAAGGCAATTTTATATTTAAAAAAAAGCTGCATATTTGTAAGAAGAAAAATGGTGTTCTATTTTTGGATCAAAAAGTTTGGCAACCAGGCATCCTGATTTCTTGAAAACGCACAATTATGGTATCTGATATTTATAATTTCACCGGAAAACAAATTCTTATCGCAGAAGACGAGGAAACAAATTATTTTTATCTTGAAACTGTTTTAAAGAGAACAGGCGCAGTATTGTTTCGTGCTAAAAATGGAGACGAGGCTGTTAAAGTGTGTGAAGATCAACCCGAACTTGATTTAGTTCTCATGGACATCAAGATGCCGGATATGAATGGGTTGGATGCTACGCGCATGATTCGAAAATTTAATTCAACAATCCCGATCATTGCTCAAACTGCCTATGCTTTGGTAGGCGAGAGGAACAAATGCCTGAACGCCGGGTGCAATGATTATATATCAAAACCAATTAACAGGGAATCTTTATTAAAAATGATATCTTCGTTTATTGGCTAGCAATCGATTCAACTTGACCGATTTTTTTCTCCGCTGTTCTTCACTGCTCATTCCCTAAACATCCGGGATCCTTTCCGAAAGAGGTTGATATTACTTTAACCCGAGAAAAAAATCAATGATGTCATGCTAAGATGCGTATTGGATCATCGTAGCGGCAGTGCAATTGGAACTTCTGTTTTATTTTCCTTGAACAAAATTCAGGTACTCCTGTTGGATAGATTCATTTACCCTGCCCCAAATATAAGGTGAAGCAAAATAAGAGAGAACCCTTTATGGAGTCTTCCCGGATGGAGGGTATATGCAGGTTATATCTACTTTTTCCCATGATATTATCTTCAGGGTATTTCAAGGGGCTTTGTGGGGTTTTGAAGTTTTATTTTCCGGAAAAAGAAAAACGGGCGGAAAATCAGTAAGGTGTCGTGATGAGTCTATAAGCGGCCGCCCATGAAATTACATCCGGGTGCCGGTACGGCAGATTAAGGGTTTGAGTTGCGGCTTACACTTAAACCCTGACTCAAAATCCGGGATGACTGCGCCATCATGAAGACTCTTTCAGGGGCAGCGTAAAAGTCCGGCTGTCAGGTAAAAAGCGGGTATAATGACATACCCAATAAGGGTGAAACTGACAAAGAGTAATCCCTTATTTGATTTTTACCCTTTCGGTCGTATGGAAATAATATCAAAATACTGCGGAAATAACTCTTATTTCGGCCATCAGGCCGATCAGAAAATAATTTGCAAATTAGATCATCCAATAAAAATGAAATCAAATACTACTAAACCAATTAAATAGAAAGTTTCTGCGAAGTGTCCTTCGGATTAGGAAGATTGCGTTTTCAGTAAAGAAGTTTGAATCATTTGATTACTTTTGTCGATGTTAACAAATAATTTACATTGTTAACATTAACTTAACATACTGGCTTTTTGCTTTCGTCTATTTGCCATAAATTTGCCTTCCGTTTATAATTTCGTAAACATAAAGCAGAATAAATTAACTTAAAAATATGAAACTGGACAAAATATTTCAGATTTTAGTACCAAAGGATAAGAAATTTTACCCGCTTTTTCAACAAGCTTCTCAAAACGTAGTTACGGCTGCGGTTTTATTAAGCGAGATGGTTCGGAAAAGCCATAATGGAGAAAGAGAAGAATATGTCGCAAAGATTAAAATCTTAGAGCATCTTGGTGACGATTACACCAAAACTTTGCTGAAGGAGTTAAATAAGGCTTTTATTACACCTTTTGATCGGGAGGATATCTTAGACCTGGCAAACCGTTTGGATGGAGTCATTGATTTGATAAACACCACCTCGAAAAGAATTGTACTATACAACCTGAAAGAGATACCATCGGAATTTATTGAACTGTCCGATTTGATTCTCACTTGTACAAAGGAAATTGATTCTATCTTTAATGGCTTGAAAGATGTACATTCCTTGTTGAAATACAAAGATTCATGCCAGTTAATCATTGATATAGAAGGTCAATCTGATGATATAAACCATCAATATCTGTCTAAAATATTTCATGAAGAGACCAATGGCGTTGAATTGATCAAAAAGAAAGACATACTAGCTTCTCTTGAAAAAGCGATTGATCGCTGCGAAGATGTAGCCGATGTAATTCTGACTATCATCATAAAGAATGCATAATCAGGCGTATCAATCAATTTTTTTGAGCACAATATGTTAGTACTAGTCATTATTTGCATCATCATTGCATTGGGATTTGACTTTCTGAATGGAATGAATGATGCCGGAAATTCAATCGCTACCATAGTAGCTACCGGAGTTTTGAAACCTAAAACTGCGGTAATTTGGGCTGCATTCTTCAATTTCATCGCATTTATGATTTTCGGAGTTAAAGTTGCAACTACTATTGGAAAAGGAATTGTAAACAACGAGATTGTTCATCCCGATGCCTTCTTTATTCTTTCGGCACTGCTTTCGTCAATTGCATGGGTTTATTTCTGTGGAAAACACGGACTGCCAAACAGTGTATCTCATGCTTTAATAGGGGGACTCATCGGACCTGCCTTGTTGAAAGCAGGCATAAACGGCGTACATCTATTAGGTGTTGGTAAAATTGTGCTGTTTATCGTTTTGGCTCCTGTGATGGGATTTATTATTGGCTATTTCTTTATGGTCATTACGCTGATTGTCTTCCGAAGAACAACCCAACACAAAGTTGATTCATTTTTCCGAATTTTCCAGCTGGCATCCTCTGCCGCCTTCAGCTTGGGACACGGGGGAAATGATGCCCAAAAAACGATGGGGGTCATCATGATATTGATTCTGTCCATTAAGGCCAATCTTATCAGCTTGGGTATTCCATCATGGATATATACCGGATATTTTGCGGCTGATTCGGTGCCTCTATGGGTAGTATTGTCCGCACAATCGGCAATTGCTCTTGGGACTTTGACCGGAGCATGGAAAATCATCAGGACACTGGGTGTCAAACTGACGCATCTAAAGCCGGTTGGAGGCTTTTGTGCAGAAACGGCAGGAGCTTTGACCTTATTTTTTGCAACTAGTTTAGGGATCCCGGTAAGTACGACTCACACGATCACAGGTGCGATCATGGGGGTTGGTGTTACCAAACGGGTAACTGCAGTTAAATGGGGGATAGCCGGAAATATTATTACAGCATGGATTTTGACGATTCCGGCTACCTTAATCATTTCGTGTTTACTTTACTGGATAATTTCCCATTTAACCGTATTGCTTCATTTGGCAATCTGAAGTTTATAGGCAATAATAAAGCTTTGATTAACAAAAAAAAGCTCCTGAATTCATCCAGGAGCTTTTTTTTGTTTAAAGATTTTAAATTTAAACCTTGGGTTCATTAGAAGTCGGTTCAGTCGTAACAACCTCCGTAATGGGTTGAGCAGGAATGAACCTGATGATTATGTTTTTGACTTCAGGATCGAGATCCACGACTATCTTATCACCCTCGTGAAGTTTGGACCTGATAATTTCCTCAGCCAATTTATCTTCGACATATTTCTGGATTGCACGATTCAGCGGGCGGGCACCATATTGTTCATCCCAACCTTTTTCAATGATAAAATCTTTCGCTTCTGTCGTGACTTCCATACCATATCCGAGAGAATGAACCCGCTTAAAGAGATGTGAAAGTTCGATATCGATGATTTTATGAATATCATCGCGCTTAAGGGAATTGAAAATTACGATATCGTCAATTCGATTTAAGAATTCGGGGGCAAAAGATTTCTTTAAAGAACTTTCGATAACGGATTGTGAATATATATCCGTCATTCCTTTTTTGGCTGAAGTAGAGAAACCAACACCCTGACCGAAATCTTTCAATTGTCGGGATCCGATGTTGGATGTCATAATGATAATCGTGTTTTTGAAATCTACTTTGCGGCCAAGACTGTCGGTAAGAATACCATCGTCAAGAACCTGTAAAAGGATATGAAAGATATCAGGATGTGCTTTTTCAATTTCATCCAGCAAAACAATAGAGTAGGGTTTACGACGTACCTTTTCGGTGAGCTGTCCCCCTTCTTCATAACCGACATATCCCGGAGGAGCGCCAATCAGGCGGGAAGCCGCAAATTTTTCCATGTATTCACTCATGTCAATGCGGATCAGGGCTTCCTCCGAATCAAAGAGGTATTTGGCCAGGATTTTGGCCATATGGGTCTTCCCAACACCTGTCGGACCCAGAAAAATAAACGAGCCGATTGGTTTATTGGGGTCTTTCAACCCTGCGCGGTTACGACGTATAGCACGCGTAACTTTATTGATTGCTTCTCTTTGTCCAACGACGGCATTTTCCAGTTCTGCTTCCATATTGATCAAACGATCGCCTTCATTTTGTGCAATGCGTTGAACCGGAACACCGGTCATCATGGCAACCACTTCGGCAACGTCCTCAGCTGAGACGGTTTCGCGGTTTATCTTCGAATCGTCTTCCCACTTTTTCTTTTCCAGTTCAAGTTGCTGTTGATATTTACGTTCTTCATCACGGAACCGGGCCGCTTCTTCGAACTTTTGAATGCTGATTGCTTTGGTTTTCTTTTGTTTTACTTCTTCAATCTTGACTTCAAGATCAAGGATGGCTTGAGGTACATTCAGGTTTTTAATGTGAACCCGGGCACCGGCCTCGTCAAGAGCATCGATTGCTTTATCAGGCAAAAAACGATCGGTAATATAACGGGACGTCAGATTGACACATGCTTCGATGGCTTCGGGGGTAAAGTTGACCAGGTGGTGATCTTCGTATTTTCCTTTGATATTATTAAGGATTTCAATGGTCTCTTCCGGTGAGGTAGCATCAACCATGATCTTCTGAAATCTGCGTTCGAGAGCGCCGTCTTTTTCAATATATTGGCGGTATTCATCCAGGGTTGTTGCGCCGATGCATTGAATTTCACCCCGTGCAAGTGCAGGTTTGAACATATTGGAGGCATCAAGTGTGCCAGACGCGTTACCAGCACCAACAATGGTATGAATTTCGTCGATAAACAAGATGATATCCCGATTCTTTTCAAGTTCATTTAGAACTGCTTTCATTCGTTCTTCAAATTGACCACGGTATTTTGTACCTGCGACCAATGAAGCAAGATCGAGGGTAAATACGCGTTTGTTGAACAATGCCCGGGAGACCTTCCGTTGAATAATACGTAATGCCAGTCCTTCTGCAATTGCAGATTTACCAACACCGGGTTCTCCAATCAAGATGGGATTATTCTTTTTACGTCGGCTAAGGATTTGAGCGATTCGTTCGAGCTCTTTTTCTCTACCGACAATGGGGTCAAGCCGACCTTCTTCTGCAGCATGAGTAAGATCACGTCCAAAATTGTCAAGAACGGGAGTTCTTGATTTTGAATCGGACATTTTTTTCATATTGCTCGAAAAACTACGACTTTCATCTTCTTCATCGCCACTATCCCCACCGGGGAATTCATTTGAAGGAGGAATATTGGGTTTGTTATCTTCATCACTTGAGTGCATGCTTTTAACTTCTTCTTTTACGGATTCATAGTCAATGCCATACTTGTTCAGGGTTTTGGTAACCAGATTATCTTCATCCTTTAACATAGCTAATAGTAGATGTTCTGTTCCAATAATTTCACTATTAAATAATTTTGCTTCGAGGTATGTCAGCTTAAGGGCTCTCTCAGCTTGTTTGACCAAAGGAATATTATCCGATGATTTGACTTTGCCGGTTGCTGCAAAACTATTGCTAATAGATTGCTCAATAGTACGCCGTACAACGTGAAGGTCTACACCCAGAAGATTCAGGATACGAACTGCCATTCCTTCTCCTTCTCGAATGATTCCCAGCAACAAATGCTCAATGCCGATAAAATCATTGCCCAGGCGAAGAGCTTCTTCCCGACTGTACGTTAACACATCTCTAACCCGTTGTGAAAACTTTGCTTCCATTTAATTTGCGATAAGGTTAAGAATAATTGAAACATTTCTTCTGTTTCATTGATGAACAGATAACAAAATTCAGACCAATAATGTTTCTAATGAATTGTGTTTGTAAAATGAAGTAAAATGGTTGTTTCAAATATACGCCTGAAAATGGGAATAATTGCTATTTAAATGGTTAATTTTTGAACATACTTTTGTTAATAATTTGATATATTGATGCGTAAATTATTGGATAAAATTCTGTAAATTTGCTGCTTGTGCCGCAATCGACACGAAATTGCTAAGAATCCTATAATTGAGCTCATAAAATGTTAGAAGGCGAAAAGATTATTCAAGTTAATATTGAAAATCAGATGAAATCGGCCTACATCGATTATTCGATGTCGGTCATTGTGTCACGTGCACTGCCAGATGTGCGAGATGGTTTGAAACCAGTTCACAGGCGTGTTCTATATGGCATGATGGATCTGGGTATCTTATCCAACAGGGGTTATAAAAAATCAGCTCGTATTGTTGGGGAAGTGCTTGGTAAATACCACCCACACGGAGATTCTTCTGTATACGATGCAATGGTTCGAATGGCGCAGGAGTGGTCTTTGCGTTACCCTTTGATTGACGGGCAAGGGAACTTTGGATCTATCGATGGCGATAGTCCTGCAGCAATGCGTTATACCGAAGCAAGATTAAGGAAGATGGCCGAAGAGATGTTGGCCGACATTAACAAAAACACGGTTGACTTTCAAAATAATTTTGATGATTCTCTCCAGGAACCGACTGTCCTTCCTTGTAAAGTACCAAATTTGCTGATCAATGGAACGTCTGGTATTGCCGTTGGTATGGCAACCAATATGCCACCCCATAATTTAAGCGAGGTTTGCGATGGTATCATCGCATATATTGACAATAAAGATATCACGGTTGCCGAACTGATGGAGTATATAAAGGCTCCGGATTTTCCCACCGGGGGAATAATTTATGGTTATGATGGTGTCCGGGAAGCCTTTGAAACCGGACGGGGAAGAATCATGATGCGTGGCGAAAGTACAATTGAAACGGATGATCACGATAGGGAATCCATCATTGTCACTTCTATCCCTTATATGGTTAACAAGGCCGAGATGATTAAGAAAACGGCTGACTTGATCAACGATAAGAAATTGGACGGGATATCCGATCTCCGCGATGAATCCGACAGATCGGGTTTGCGCATTGTTTACGAAATAAAACGTGATGCAGTTGCTAACGTTGTACTGAATAAACTTTACCAGTTAACCGCACTTCAAACGTCATTCAGCGTCAATAATATTGCATTGGTAAAAGGCCGTCCGATG
>JAUZOX010000210.1 GCA_030706265.1 Bacteroidota bacterium
AAGGTAAGAGATCATTCGTTCTGTCTCTTTCTTTGCGGAGGCTAATACGATGGCAGCAGAAGAGTTTTGCTCATAAGGGGTGTAATAGCAATGGATGATGTAGAAATCGATATCTTGCTTTGCCATGTCAAGGACCCCGTCATTCCAGCCCTTTTCTATTTCGCCTCTGCGTGTTTGTTTAGGAGTTTCTAAGATTACGGCCCCAATGTGAATATCGGAATGAATTTCCCTTGCGGCAGCCCGCATTGAATCCGCAAATATTTTTAAGTGGGAACCATAAAGAGCCCCTGAAATATAACGGGGTTGATGATCCTTGCTTTTAGCCGTATCGATGACATAGCCGGCCTGCCATGGGCCATAGTTTTCATTTCCAATTTCCCAGTATTTGGTCCTTCCTTTGTCGTAACGAACCCAGTTGGCTGCATAATGTGCCGCTTGCTGAACCGGGTGCGGTGAGGTTCCATAACGTCCGTAACCGTAATTGACGCAAATGATACCGGTGCTGTTGGTCATTTGTAACATCTTGTAATAGTTATCGACGGATAAGGTTGAGGGATTCCCGTTCATGCCATAAAAGAAATTTTCTCTTTTCGGCTTGCGATTATCTCCATAGAGAATGGTATCGGGAACATCTGCCGGTTTATTGCCCGGCTTGGCATCCCAGAAAAAAACATTGCTGAGGTTGCCTCCCGGGTAACGGATGATATGGGGTGATAATGTCTTGATAGCCTTGATCAGCTCCGGCTGGTCGACCATATTGGTCATATAGGTGTTGGCATTGTTTCCATATATATATGGGGATACTTTCGATAGGGTATCCGCGAAATTGACGATGACCGATACCGTTGATGAAGGATCGGGTTGTTTGCAATCAAGGTATGAGGGGATAATGGCCTTTTTGGGTTTGAAATCGTTTAGAAAGAAACCTTGCGTGTTCTGGGCCTGCAAGGGACCAATGGCAAAGCCCGCCAAACATGTTACAAAAATCAGCAAGTGGAAGGCAGCACTTTTCATGATGTAAAAGCAGATTTATAATTGAAGAAAGGAGCTAATTACCGATTAAGAATAATCGGTCGTTTCATTTGACAGAATTAATAAATTATTGAATACAAATACAATTTGATATTGATTTATTTGACTTATAGTTTTGAATGTTATAATTAATTTAATTGCAGAATAAGGTCGATCTATAAAAAAAGAAGGCCGTCTCTTTTGGAGAAGGCCTTCTATATAAATATTAACGAACTAATTTTTAGCTTTTAGTTCTCATTTTGTAGAAGGAACGGTATACAAAATAGAGAGCAATGAGCAGGAATACGCTTCCTACAATCGGAGCAACTTGTCTGAATCCTTCTGAAATCGCAATTTCCATGGCAAGCATACCAAACAGGGTGGTAAACTTGATGATCGGGTTCAAGGCAACCGAAGAAGTATCCTTAAATGGATCCCCAACGGTGTCACCAATTACGGTTGCATCGTGAAGAGGAGTGCCTTTTTCCTGAAGGTCAACTTCTACCACTTTCTTTGCATTATCCCATGCTCCACCAGCATTGGCCATAAAGATAGCCTGGAAGAGTCCGAATACTGCAATTGAAATCAGGTAGCTGACAAAGAATGATACCGGAGCGTTGTTGGTAGCACTAGGTGCTGAGAAGAATGCAAATGCAAGTGCAAAAGAGAAAATGGCAATGAAGATATTGAACATCCCCTTTTGTGCAAATTGAGTACAGATTTTAACCACTTCTTTTGATTTTTCAACAGAAGCTTTCTTCTCTGCATTCGGGTCCAGGTTGATGTTGCGCTTGATGTATTCAACGGCACGATAAGCACCTGTAGTTACGGCTTGTATGGAGGCACCGGTAAACCAGTAGATAACTGAACCACCGCAGATAAATCCAAGGATAGTGTATGGATTCAGGATATTCAAGATTGTTTCGGGTTCAACACCGAGTTTGTTCTTGATCACCAAAATCAAAGAGAAGATCATGGTAGTTGCACCTACAACGGCTGTACCGATCAAAACAGGTTTTGCAGTTGCTTTGAAAGTATTACCGGCACCGTCATTGGCTTCAAGAAAATGTTTTGCCTTTTCGAAATCGGGTTTAAAACCAAAATCGTTTTCTATTTCGGTACTTACATTGGGCACATCTTCTATCAGTGATAATTCATAAACGGATTGTGCGTTGTCGGTAACGGGACCGTAACTGTCAACAGCAATGGTAACAGGGCCCATACCAAGGAATCCAAAGGCAACAAGTCCGAAAGCAAAGATGGATGGATAGATCATGAAATCAGCCAATCCATAATTACTAGCCACGTATGCAATAAACATCAATCCGAAGAATACCATACCTTGCCAGAATGCGCTGAAGTTACCGGCAACCAAACCTGAAAGGATATTTAAAGAAGCACCACCTTCGCGTGAAGCGGTAACCACTTCCTGAACATGTGAGGATTTTGGACTGGTAAATAATTTTGTGAATTCGGGGATCAGGGCTGCACCAAGAGTACCGCAACTGATGATGGTTGAAAGAACGACCCAGAGATTGCTTGATGAAGAAAATTGAGCAATCTCAGTACCGGGACCTATGATGAAATAACTGGCCACAAAAGTGCTAATTATTGAAAGAACCGAGGTTATCCAAATAAGATGTGTAAGCGGAGCTTCAAAATCAATATCATCTGATTTGCTATACAATACTTTGCTGATAGCATTATTGACCCAGAATGCGACTACCGAGGTGATGATCATCAGGATACGCATTACGAAAATCCAAACAAGGAATGTAGCTTCAATAGAGGTCCTAGTTTCCTGAGGGAAAGCAAGCCCAACAGCGAGAACAATGAAAGATACCAATGCAACACCTGTTACACCGTAAGTTTCAAAACCATCGGCAGTAGGTCCAACGCTGTCACCTGCATTGTCACCGCAGCAGTCTGCAATAACACCAGGGTTACGCGGATCATCTTCTCCGATTTTAAACACCACCTTCATCAAGTCTGAACCGATGTCGGCAATTTTGGTAAAGATACCACCGGCAATACGCAAAGCAGAAGCGCCAAGGGATTCACCGATTGCAAAACCAATAAAACAAGCACCTGCTTTATCACCCGGCATGAAAAGGAGGATGATCAGCATCATGATGAGTTCAACACAAACGAGCACAACACCAATACTCATACCTGCATTTAAAGGTATCTGTAACAGCTTAAGCGGTTTGCGTTCCAATGAAGAGAATGCCATACGGCTGTTAGCCAAAGTGTTCATCCTGATACCAAACCAGGCTACGCCATAAGATCCCAGGATTCCGATGACGGTCCAGGAAAGGATAAGCACTACTCCGCCAACACCCAAACCCTGCAAGTAACCGAAATAGAAGGCCACACACACGGCGATGAACATGAAGAGAATCACAAGGAATTTACCTTGTTGAATTAAATATGTCTTGCATGTTTCAAAGATTACTTTTGATACATCAAGCATAGATTTGTGCGCTTTGAGGTTTTTAACTCTGAGAAACTGATACAGTCCAAAGATTAAACCTAAAACGCAAATTAAAAATCCCCACACTAATAGGCCTTGTTGGCTAGCTGAGAATGTGGGGATTTTCAAGTCGGCTTCACTTGCAAACATCATTGCTGGCAGCAGTAAAGCCGAGAAGAGGGCAATTACTTTTTTCATGGTATTCGATTTATTATATAAGAATTGAACCAAAGTGGCAAATTTAAGAACTATTCAACTTACCACCAAGAAAAAAATAATTAATGGATTGTAAAATATGTGATGCTTTTGAATATATATTCCGTCTCACATGATTATTTATACATTGTAAGATGTTGATAAATATTGATATATAATGTAATTCAGTGTGGGTTGCAGGTGCTTTTGCGGAAAAAAAAATGAAGATAATTTTAAGTGGACTTAATTTAAATAGTGTTATTCTTCCTTATAACGGCAGAAAAGGCGATTAGAAATAACAATACGCATTATTGCATATTTTTGTTGGAATTGATAAAATTGGAATTAATTTTGTAAAAGGGTAACGCCATTTACAAAACATGCTTAATGCATATTTGTTAATACATTACAATGGACAAAATTAAGCTTGAAATAAAAGGACTCTCATACAGTCAGGCCAGCAGTGGCGCTTATGCATTAATCTTAGGCGAAGTTGATGGGAAAAGGAGACTCCCGATAGTTATTGGAGGCGCTGAGGCTCAGAGTATAGCTATGGAGCTGGAGAAAATAAAGCCGGCCAGACCGTTGACGCATGATTTATTCAAAAGCTTTGCCGATGCTTTCAACATCCGATTGTTGGAAGTAATTATATATAAATTTTCTGAGGGCGTGTTTTATTCTAAGTTAGAATGTGCGAGTGATACTCTAAAACTAAGTTTGGACTCAAGGACTTCTGATGCTGTTGCTTTAGCAATTCGGTTTGGAAGTGAAATTTATACTGTTCCTGAAGTGATGAATGATGCTGCAATCATAATAGACGAGGAAGCGGAGCAACAGGAAGAGACCGAAGAGCAGGAAGAATCCGGTGAAACGAGTGAAAATGAATTGGAAAATCTTTCGCTTGCGATGCTGGATGACGAATTGCAAAAGGCGGTGGCAGAAGAAAACTATGAACGTGCTTCAAATATACGAGATGAAATAAATCGCAGAAAAAAACTTTAACCCTTATAAGAATTTATTTATGGACAGATTCTTCGGCCTTATAGGTATCGCCGTCATTTTAGTTATTGCCTTCTTCATGTCAAACAACCGAAAAGCGATCAATTACAGGCTTGTGATTTCAGGATTGCTTCTTCAACTGGCACTGGCAATCTTCATATTAAAAGTACCTGCAGGGCAAATTCTTTTTTCAAAAATTGGTTTTGCAATCACAAAATTACTCGATTATGCCACAAAGGGGGGCGATTTTGTGTTTGGTATTTTGATGGATGATAAATCATTATCCAAGGTATTTGGCATCGGAAAAGGCTTTATATTTATGTTTAAGCTTGTTCCTACGATTATTCTTGTGAGTGTACTTGTTGCCATTGCTTATCATATTGGCTTAATGCAACGCATTGTTGCCATATTTGCCAAAGGGATGCACTTTATAATGCGAATCAGCGGTTCAGAAGCTTTATCAAATGTTTCAAGTGCCTTTGTCGGACAGGTTGAAGCACAAATCCTGATCAAGCCCTATATTTCTTCGATGACTATGTCAGAGCTACTTGCCTCAATGACAGGTAGTATGGCTTGTATTGCAGGGGGTGTGATGGCGGTGTACATCTCAATGGGTGTTCCTGCGGAATATCTGTTGGCTGCAAGTATTATGGCTGCACCGGCAGCTCTGGTCATATCAAAGATTGTATATCCCGAAACCCAGGAATCAAAAACCAAAGGCGTCGTAAAATTGGAAGTCAAAAAAGC
>JAUZOX010000211.1 GCA_030706265.1 Bacteroidota bacterium
CACCGAATACTCAGCAGGACGAAGCAATATCTGCTGGAGAAAAGCATCGGCAATCACATCCTTGATGATGAGTTTACCGGCTTTTTCCGCCTCTTTTTGTGCATTATCGGCTGCTACGCGACCCGTTTCCTCATTGATTCTGTCATATTGAGCCCAGGTGAACACTTTGTCTCCGAATTCCCTTTCGGCCAGTTCGTAGCCCCACTTTTTAAAGGCCCCTTCCGTAAATTTCATGATATTGCCCTTGTGAACAATAGTCACACTGGGTAACTTGCGTTCAAGGGCATACAGAATAGCCGCACGGACCAGGCGTTCCGTACCTTCTTTTGAAACCGGTTTTATACCCAGTGAAGAGGTCTCCGGAAATCTTATTTTGGTGACTTCCAACTCTTCCTGGAGGAATTTCATCAGCTTGACATTCCTGGGATCTCCTGTCATAAACTCAATACCGGCGTAAATATCCTCCGTATTTTCCCTGAAAATATGCATATCCACAAGGTCAGGTCTTTTAACCGGACTGGGCACACCCTCGAACCAACGTACCGGACGTAAGCACACATATAGATCCAGCATCTGGCGCAGGGCAACATTCAAAGAACGAATACCGCCTCCGATAGGAGTTGTCAAGGGGCCCTTTATCCCTACGATGTAATCACGAAAGGCCTGCAATGTTTCATCAGGTAACCAGTTTCCGGTTTGGTTAAAAGCCTTTTCACCGGCCAATACTTCTTTCCAGAATATTTTTCGTTTGCCATTATATGCCTTTAGGACAGCGGCATCAAATACACGAACGGCAGCTCCCCAGATATCGGGGCCGGTGCCATCACCTTCAATAAATGGAATAATCGGATAATCCGGTACAGTTATACGATTATTCTGCATGGAAATTTTTTCTGGAGTCATGAAATTATATTTTGGTAAGTTAACAATCGCTGAAAGGAAAAAGTTTTGACATATTTGATTACAATAATACTATTGGAAACGGATATATACAAGTTATTCCTTGTTTTTTGTATCGATGACGATAGTCACAGGACCGTCATTGACAAGGCTTACACGCATATATGCCCCAAATTCCCCGGTCTTCACCTCTTTCTTAAATTCAGCAGACAATCTTTGAACAAATTGTTCATACAGGGGAATTGCGAATTCGGGTTTAGAAGCCCTGATATAAGAAGGACGGTTCCCTTTGCGAGTGCTGGCATGTAAGGTAAACTGGCTGATGACCATGATTTCTCCATCAATATCGGCCACTGAAAGATTCATGACACCATTGGCATCATCGAAAATACGCAACCGGGTTATTTTTCCGCAAAGCCAGTCGATATCGTCGCCGGTATCGGTATCTTCAATTCCGAGAAGGATAAGCAATCCTTTATCAATTTGTGATTTAGCGTTATGGTTTATCGAAACGGATGCAGATAGAACTCTCTGAATGACTACGCGCATAGTATAGGTAAATTATTTCCATTCGGTCTCTTCAAAATAATCATCGTTGATGATGCTGATATAATTATGATAACGACTTTGACTGATCCGTCCCTCGTTGACAGCCTTGATGACTGCACAACGCGGCTCATGTGAGTGCGTGCAGTTATTAAACTGGCATTGGTTCATGAGTTCGCGCATCTCCGGAAAGCGTTCGGCAACTTCGGTTTTTTCAAAATCCACCAATCCGAATTCTTTGATGCCGGGAGTATCGATGATGTAACCTCCGAATGTCAAAGGAAACATCTCGGCAAAGGTAGTGGTGTGTTTTCCTTTCTGATGCGCTTCTGAAATGATGCCGGTTCTCAATGCAAGGTCTGGCTGAAGCTGATTGATCAAAGCCGACTTTCCAACTCCCGAATGACCCGAAAAAAGGGTTACTTTATCCTTCATGTCGTCTATCAACTTATCAACTCCCTGACCGGTTAATGCGGAAACCTCATAACAGGGATACCCAATTCCACGGTAAAGCGCGCATAGTGCATCATGAAGTTCCTGCAACTCATCGGTATAGATATCTATTTTATTGAAGACAATTGAAACCGGGATGTGATAAGCTTCTGCGGTTACGAGGAAACGGTCGATGAAACCGGTTGAAGTCCTGGGTTGGACAAGAGTAGCGATTAAAAAAGCCTGATCCAGATTGGAAGCGATGATATGAGATTCTTTTGATAAGTTGATTGACTTACGGATCATGTAATTCTGCCGTTGGGCTATTTCGGTAATCGAACCTTCACCAGGTTCTTTTGGATCAGCCATTACAGCCACATGATCTCCGACTGCAACGGGATTTGTAGCCCGAAGCCCCTTAATCCTGAACTTACCCTTGAGCCTGCAATTCATGATTTTGCCATCAGGAAGCCGAACAAAATACCAACTGCCTGTCGACCTGATAACAGTTCCATAAACCTTATCGAATACTCCCTCTTCTGCCATGCAAGGCGACTGATTTAATTTGTTATTTAAATTTGATTTATAACACCTTATCATATTAGGGCAGACTGGTCTCCCGCAATGAAACCCTACATATAACGTGCAAAATCAACATTCAATGATGCAGTATCGTTTATAACAACACTATGTCCATTCATCGTGTGAAGATTGATTGCCCGGACCGGTTAATTCTTAATTCCTGTGCCTTGAACATCAGAATAGAATTCAGCCCGGCAAAAAAACTTTACCATTGGCAGGGCATTTAAAGATGCCACAAAGGTAGTAAAAGTTCTACTGCTGAACTTTTTTAACCATTTTAGAAATTATTACAGAGATAAAAGAAGTGGCTTAGAAGTCAGGGGCGGCCTCGTTAACCTGAATTTTGCCGCATATTCTATAAGAGGCTGTCATGACTTTTGAAACAGCCACTTAGCACAACAATTCTATGATTAAATCAATCTATACACTTTACCCGGCAAAAGTTTGATCACACCTTTGAATTCAAGGTTCAGCAGCAGAGATGCCACTTTACCCGATGCCATATTGGATTCATTCACAAAAGTATCGACACTCACATCGCCTTTCTCTTTCAGGATATGAACCAGCTTCTCTTCTTCATCGGTTAATTCTTCAAAGAGTTTCAGCTGAGGAGCCTTTCCGTTGTTATTGGCTTGCCAGCCCATGGCATATACCAGGTCGGCAGCATTTTCGATCAAAGCTGCACGATTTGTCTTTATCAGAAAATGACACCCCTCTGAGAAAAAGTCGGTAACCCTGCCCGGTAAGGCAAAAACATCGCGGTTGTATGAGTTGGCAATGTCGGCTGTAATGAGGGCGCCACCCTTCAAACCGGCTTCAATGACCACCACAGCATCGCAAAGACCGGCTATGATGCGGTTGCGACGAGGAAAATTCTCTGCATCAGGTTTCGTTTCGCTCACAAATTCCGTAATCAATCCGCCCTGGTTCAACATCTTGCCTGCCAGCTGCTTGTTTTGAGACGGATAGATCCGGTCGAGGCCGTGACCCAACACCCCAATGGTAAATAACCCCGCTTCGAGAGACGACTTGTGGGCACAGGTATCTACCCCGTATGCCAGTCCACTGACAACCATGGGTTCAAAAGGTGCAAGCCCGTCAATGATTTTTTTGCATTCAATCTTTCCATATTCGGTAACCCGGCGTGTACCTACAACGGCTATGGGTCTGACATGATTAAGATCTGCCGTTCCCTTATAATAAATCATGGTGGGATGGTCCTCGCACTGCTTTAATCGCTCAGGGTAATCACTATCCAGATAGAAGAGGGGTTTTATGGAATAGCGCTGTAAAAAGCGGACCTCTTTTTCTGCACGAAGGAATGACTCCCGATTTCGGATTGATTTAGACACCACCGGACCGACACCATGTATACGAAGCAGCATGTCCTGCTTTTCCGCAAATACGGCTTCCACGCTTCCACAACAAGCAATGAGTTTCTTAGCAAGCACATCACCTACACCCGGAATCAGGGTAAGGGCTATCCTGTAGATTAATTCCTGATCTTCAACCATCTCATGATAGATTAAATTTTAAAAATCATACCATAATCCGAATTCTTCTTCAAATATAAGCAATCAAACGAAACTTTGCATGGTGAGTTTTAAACTATCTTTGTCCATTCGCTTAAGAGGAAAAGGCTGATGACTAAAAAAAGAATTCTGGTATGTCCGCTTAATTGGGGCATTGGGCATGCGAGCCGCTGCATTCCTGTAATCAATGTGTTACTGGACGAGGGCAATGAGGTGATCATTGCAGCTGATGGCAGGCCGCTTACGCTACTGCAGAAAGAATTTCCGCAACTCGAGGCAATCGTACTAAAAGGCTATGATCCCCGTTATCCCGGTTTTGGCAGCATGGCCTGGAAAATGTTTTTGACCATGTTCCCAATTTTGATCGGGATCTGGAAAGAACATTTACGGCTGAAAAAAATAATCCGCGATTACAATATCGATGCCGTCATTTCGGACAACCGTTTTGGCCTGTGGACCCGCAAGGTACCTTGTGTCTATATTACTCACCAGCTCATGATTAAAGCCCCGTGGCAACTTAAGCTGACCGAACCTTTTCTTCACCTGTTCCACCGATTCTTCATTTACCGGTACGACCGTTGCTGGGTCCCCGATTTTATTGATAGTGAAAATCTCTCCGGACATTTATCGCATCTTTATCATATTCCCGCTCATGTTGAGTTTATTGGCCCTTTGTCAAGATTCAGTGCCAAAAAGGAAAACCCTGTGCAAGAGAATTTTATCCTGGCAATTGTTTCGGGTCCTGAACCACAACGAACCATTTTTGAAGATATCCTGAAAAAGCAGCTCACCGCATATAACCAACCTGCCGCCATCATATCAGGCGTTCCTGAAGTCGACCGTGTTGAACAACAGGATCATCTCACCATTTATCCCCATCTTCCAACGCCAGAGCTCGAACAGCTGATCCAAAAAGCGGCTGTCGTGATTTGCCGTTCCGGCTATTCTACAATCATGGATCTGTCTATTTTAAAGAAGAAAGCGATATTTATTCCTACCCCGGGCCAGACAGAACAGGAATATCTTGCTGAATATCACTTTAAAAAAGGTAATTGTTTGTATTTTACTCAAAAACAATTTGATATCAATAAGGCAATGCCACAGCTCGAAAGCGTGAAGGAGCTTTCCGTTTTATTTAACCCCAAACAGCTGGGTTCTGTAATCCGGAACTTCTTGCGTTCGTTAAACTGAAAGTGCGTCATGCAAAGTTTGACATTAAAACAAATCTTTTACTTTTGTAAAAAATCTGTATTATGATATTAGAAACAATTACCTGGAATGCCAATCCGGAAATATTTCGCATCGGAAGTTTTGCAGTACGCTGGTATGGACTGTTTTTCGCCCTCAGTTTTTATCTGGGATATCTCATCATGGAACGGATATTTAAGAAAGAAGATGTTCCTATTCCGGTTCTCGATAGCCTTGCCACCTA
>JAUZOX010000212.1 GCA_030706265.1 Bacteroidota bacterium
TCCTACAAAAACATGGGCTTAAATGTAAAGGGTGTTCGTGCGGGAGACCGTTTTCTCTCACAGTTGTCGGGCGTGGTCGATCCCGAGAAAAAACGCAAAGCCATCGGCAGGGTCTTTATCGAAGTCTTCGATCAGGAAGCGCACCAAATTGAGGACGTGGTTTGGTTGGCTCAGGGAACGATTTATCCCGACGTTATCGAATCCGTCTCGGTTAAAGGACCTTCGGCAACCATTAAAAGCCATCACAATGTCGGGGGGTTGCCCGACTTCATGAAACTCAAAATCGTAGAGCCGCTCAAAAGCCTGTTCAAAGATGAGGTACGCAGGGTAGGAAAAGAACTGAACATTGATCCGGATATCTTAAACCGGCATCCTTTTCCCGGACCGGGATTGGGAATCCGGATCCTGAGTGATGTTACGGCCGAAAAGGTGCGCATACTTCAGGAAGCCGATGATATCTTCATCAGTTCCTTAAAATCGGCTGATTTGTATCATAAAGTCTGGCAGGCCGGCGTCATTTTACTGCCGGTACAAAGCGTAGGGGTCATGGGTGATGAACGTACTTACGAAAATGTAGTCGCTCTCCGTGCCGTTGGATCGACCGATGGAATGACGGCAGACTGGTCACACCTTCCTTACGAGTTTTTAGCCAAAGTCTCCAATGACATTATCAACAAGGTGAAGGGCGTAAACCGGGTTGTATACGATATCAGTTCAAAACCGCCTGCAACAATAGAATGGGAATAAAATGAGATCATCATGGCAAAACGGACGCTGTATTTGATTCTACTCTTCGGAATGATGTTCATGGTAACGATGCCCTGCTCAGCCCAGGACAATACCAAAAATGAACGTTCAAAGATCATTGAAAATCTTAGTGGAAGATCATTCTATATCCATTTTGTCAAAGAAGGTCAAACGCTTGAAAGTATTTCCAAACTCTACGAAGTACCGACCAGTGTGCTTGTCGAGAATAATCCCGACTTAAAAACAGGATTAAAAGCCGACATGATCCTTAAAATTCCCGTTAAAGATATTACGGAGACAACCGTGAAGCCGAAACCGGCGCCGGTACAGAAAAAGAAAGATTCAACAACCGCCGGAACGAATTCCGGGATTACCCGGGAGATCATCTATCAAATTAAACGAGGCGAGACGCTGTATGGCATAGCCAAAAGATACGACGTCAGCATGGACGAGATTCTGAAGGTCAATCCCGGTATCTCCTCTTTCAGACCCGGAACCAAATTACATATTCCGGTTATTGAGCGCGGAACGGCTCAGCCGGCGGTATCCGAACAAGCCAATAAACCCGTTGCGGTCAATAATCCAAAACCAGCTGAAGGAAAAGCACAGGAACCCAAAGTTGAACCTGTTGCTACTGCTTTAAATGATCTTGCTGTGAAGAAGGCAAATGGATCGTTCAAGGTCGCAATGTTGATTCCTTTCTATCTTGAGGAAATGGACAGCATCCTTGTCGATCAGCCTGAACCTAAATCATTCGCCTTTTTGCAGTTCTATGAAGCCTCTTTATTGGCCATAGATTCCTTGCGTAAACAGGGAATGGATATCAGATTATATGTGTATGATTCGGATGATGATGTTGGGGTAGAAAAGACGAAAGCCATTTTGCAAAGAAAAGAATTGGCAGATATGGATTTGATTGTTGGTCCTTTTTACGCTAAGTGTTTTGAAATCGCCTCAAAATTTGCAGGTGCCCATAAGATACCCATCGTTAATCCGTTGTCTAAGCGCAGTGAAATTATTGCGGCCAAACCCTGGGTCTTTAAAGTTCAGCCGAGCGCTACAAGCCAGATGAGAGAGGCTGCCGAATTTGTCAATAAGCACTTTGCATCTGCGAATCTGGTATTGGTTCGTTCCGATAAAGTGAAACTGGCAGCCGAAGCCACTGCTTTTAAGACCGAGCTGCAGCCTTTATTAAGAAAAGAGAACATGCCTTCAAACATTAGGGAGTCTTTTTTTAATATCGATAAAATTTCAGGTCTAAAACTGCGTCTCTCTACCACCAAACCCAATATACTGGTCGTATTGTCTAACGATGAAGTGTTCGTTACCAGTTTGATGCAAAATCTTGATCAGATCAGCAGCAATTACGATTTGACCGTAATGGGGATGCCTTCGTGGGAACAGTTTAAGCTGGATATCAATCTGATGATGCATGTCAAGTTGCATCTTTTCAGCAATAAATATGTCGATTTTTCAAATGAACCCGTGCAGAAGTTCTCATCCAGGTTTATGCAAGACTACAGCACTCTTCCCCAGGTGAAGGATTACGGTTTTGACGGGTACGATATCACCTATTACTTTTTATCTTCCCTGATGAAATATGGACGCCAGTTTGGAAACCAGGTCGAAGAATATAATTATCAGGGTTTGCAGAATAGTTTCCATTTCCATAAGCTGGAGGGCGGTGGTTATGAAAATTCAGGCGTGAATTTTTATAAGTTTGAGAATAATAATCTGAAAAGGGTAGAGTAATACAAATATCCTTTGTCCTGCTATTCAAAATATTAACATCCCTAAGCATCAAACAGAAAACAAGCTGTGCCTGAAAAAACTTTCCTGTTTTGGAGGTTGTTTTATTATTGATTGATTGTTAGCTGTTTGCATGATTGCAATCTCTTTATTCTTTTCAAACATTTAAGTCTTATTGTGGTTTCTTAAGGGGGATGATGGCGGAAGACCATTCAAACTGTTTTCTATATACGCTTGAGTGTACTACGGGAATCCTAACTGGAAGAAAACTTGAATTGTTTATTGATTTAATTTAAAACTTATGTCTCAGAATCGACAGCTCGCTGCTATTATGTTTACCGATATCGTTGGATATACAGCATTAATGGGGGAGGATGAACAAAAAACATTTGAGTTGCTGAATAAGAACCGGGAGCTTCAGAAACCAATCATAGAACAATATAATGGCCGGTGGATAAAGGAATTAGGTGACGGAGTACTGGTTTGCTTTACAACGGTTTCGGATGCTGTAAATGCAGCCGTCAAAATCCAGGAAGCCAGTAATATCACAAAGGATTTTCAATTGCGCATCGGCATTCATCTGAGTGAAGTCGTATTTGAAAATGAGGATGTTTTTGGGGATGGGGTCAATATTGCCTATCGCATTCAATGTGCTGCAAGTCCGGGATGTATCTATATCTCTGAATCGGTATATCATAATGTTTCAAATAACAGCAATATTCAGACGATGTTTGTAAAAGAGGAATCTTTCAAGAATGTCAAGGTACCGGTGCGCATATATGAAGTAATGACTGAAAATCATCAACAAGCTCCTGAATATACTGAAACCGATAAAATGATGCTGAATCCGGTTTTTGAAAAAAGCATTGCCGTGTTGCCTTTTGTCAATATGAGCAACGACCCGGAACAGGAATACTTCACTGACGGAATTTCAGAAGCAATCATCAATACCCTTGTCCAAATTAAGGGATTAAAAGTCGCAGGCCGTACTTCTGCTTTTAGTTTTAAGAATAAGACTGTAGACTTACGGACCATTGGTGAAAAGCTGAATGTCAATACGATCCTGGAAGGAAGCGTTCGTAAATCCGGAAACCGTATCCGGATCACTGCACAGTTGATTGAAGTTTCTACCGGATTTCAATGGTGGTCAAAAATGTTTGACCGGGAGCTGGATGATGTGTTCATCATTCAGGATGAAATAGCCAATGCTATTCTTGAAAAGTTGCAGATCACTCTGGCCGAGAAAACTACAGATGTTAAAGATCGGATTCATACTACAAATATAGAAGCTTATCAGTTGTATCTCAAAGGAATGTCTTTATTCTACAAAAGGGGTGTCCACATGTTTGAGGGTTTGAAATGCTTCGAGAATGCACTCATTATTGAACCTGATTATGCATTGGCTTTGGCCGGTGTGGCCGATAGTTATACGATGCTTTGTTTGCACAGCTACCTGCCGCCAGAAGAAGCCTGGCCAAAAGCAACGGCTGCAATAAATCGAGCAGTTCAATTTGGTCCCGACCTTGCCGAGGTTCACAATGCAATTGCAACCATTGCTCTGTTGTTTGAACGTAACTGGGAAAAAGCCGGAAAAGAGTATTTGAAAGCAGTGGAACTTAATCCGCATTACCTGCAGGCGCATTGTTGGTATGCTTTGTTTTATCTGCAGGTTTTAAAACCACAGGATCACGAGGCACTCAAACATGCGCGTTTGGCTATCGAAAAGGATCCTTTGTCTTCGTATGCCCAATCAATCGTCAGCCATATTGCTTCAAACGAAGGTTTGCATGAAGAAGCCATCAGTGCGGGCAAGAGAAGTGTCGAGTACGATGAGGATTCTTTTACTGCCTGGTATTATCTGGCTTACAGCAATCATTGTGCCGGCAATATTGAAACGGCAATTCAGGCTTACAAACAAGCCATCAACATCTCCGGACGTCACAATTGGGCCTTGACCTCTTTATTGTCTCTTTTGATGGAATCATCAGATTATCAGCAAGTACAGGAAGCTAAATTCCTTTATAAAGAGCTGCAGATAAAGGCAAAGATAAGTTATGTTTCGCCCTCACTTCTTGCCACAGCTTCAGCCGCAATCGGTAACCAGGAAGAAGCAGTCCAATACCTCCTCCATGCAATAGACCGGCACGATCCTTTTATTATCGAACTGATTCAGGAAAGGCAAGACAGCAAAGCCCTTCGCTCTATTCCTGAGTTTAAGAAAATAATGATTGACAACGGATTACAATGATATGCCGTAATTAGCCTTTAATCGTCATTGCGATCCATCTGACGCTTCATGTCTTTGGTCTTAAGGGCTTCACGTTTATCGTAAAGTTTCTTCCCCTTGGCTATGGCAATAACTAACTTGGCTAATCCTTTCTCATTAACAAACATTCGGACAGGAATGATGGTAAGCCCCTTTTCTTTGGTCTTCGTAAATATCTTGTTCAGCTCCCGTCTAGTCAGCAGAAGCTTGCGATCATGTTTGGGTTCATGATTGGCATAGGTGCCAAACTTATATTCCGCAATGTTCATGTTACGGATAAAGAGCTCATTTCCAACAAATGCACAATAGGCTTCCGCAAGACTCACTTTGCTTTCTCTGACCGATTTGATTTCAGTACCGGTTAGTACAATACCTGCTTCGTACTGCTCCAGGAGAAAATATTCAAAAGACGCAGACTTGTTCTTGATATTGATGTTACTATTGTTTCTTTTGTCAGGCATTGTACCAAATTGAGATGCAAAGTTAATCCGAATAAGTGAAAAATCAATGGCCAAACTTTCAGTGGCAGGCCATTCCCGGAAATAGGTATGGAGGATAAATGAAAAGCAGCGTTCTTAAAAAAAAGGCAACTATTATCGCGGCTTCATCATACCTGGAAGCGGAAGACACGATCATTTTAGTATGAACAAAGCGAA
>JAUZOX010000213.1 GCA_030706265.1 Bacteroidota bacterium
CTGGGCATATTCCCTGATCCGTCCTCTTTGGTAATTCTTTAACCACTTCACATATTCGAGTTTTTCCTGGTCTATCCCAGCGGCATCATAAATGTATCCATTGGAATCAGACAGCGTTACAACTTTTCCGCCCATCTGAATGGCTTTCTCGGCAGCGTATTGAGCTACGTTTCCGGAACCTGATATGGTGATTGTCTTTCCCTTTATACTTTCGCCTCTTGTTCTTAACATCTCTTCTGCAAAGTATACCTGTCCATAGCCGGTGGCTTCAGGACGAATTAAGCTGCCCCCCCATTCGAGTGCCTTACCGGTAAGCACGCCGGTAAATTCGTTTCTCAGCCGCTTGTATTGTCCAAACAGGTAACCTATCTCACGGCCTCCGACGCCAATGTCTCCGGCGGGTATGTCTGTATCGGAACCGATATGTTTTGCCAGTTCGATCATAAAACTCTGGCAGAAACTCATCACTTCACGATCAGATTTGGTATGGGGATCGAAATCGGAACCTCCTTTTGCTCCCCCATTGGAAGAGTGGTTAGACTGTTTTTAAATACCTGCTCGAAAGCCAGGAACTTTAAAATGCTCAGATTGACGGAGGGGTGAAACCTCAACCCGCCCTTGTAAGGCCCTATTGCATTGTTCATTTGAATACGATAACCCCTGTTGATTTGAACTTCGTCCTGATCGTCGATCCAGGCAACCCTGAAGGTGATAATTCTATCCGGTTCGGCAATTCTTTCGAGGATCTTTGCATGCTTGTAATGCGGGTTTTCTTCAATGAAGGGAATTAAGGATTCTGCAACTTCTTTTACTGCCTGATGAAATTCAACCTCCCCCGGATTCTTGGCAATGATATGTGCCATGAATTCTTCTATGGGGTTTTTAACAGTTGTACCAAGGTTTGTCATAAGAATTTTTTTTTGGAGATTAATAATTCAAATGAGTTGCATATTTATTGCAAACCACCATATCATCAATAATAGCCTGGCGCCGTAATGAGCAATAAATTACCATATAATCCAACAATTTTCTTTTATTAATGTTAGTATTATTGTATATAAATCTTAATATCTTTTTTTATAACTACTTGCTGTATTCAAATATTGAACTCGCTTTTAAAACGGCATTGGTTTTAATCTGATCAATCGGCTGAATATTTTTCCATCCATAAAGCCTGAATGCCCAATCAATCGCAATAAACTTGACAATCTGATCATAAAGCCATACCTTTATGGTAGCCTAAAAAAAGGTAAAATATTACCCAAAATGGGATCAGGCCGGAAAAAATGTACTCTTAAACTAAACATGATTTCCTTTTTGTTATTTCAGCAGCAGATATGATATGTCAGGGAAGCGTAAAACAAAAGACTACGGATTCATAACGTTTGGTTTCTCAGACATTACGAGAAATCAAAAATTGGCGATCATCAATTTTTTAAGTGTGATTGCTTCCAGTAACATTGCCCCTAAAATCAGCAAATCGGAACAAGCTTTTATCAACTTTTACTATAAGGAATTTGGCGTGTCGGGCGATCAATATCTGGCATACCTTTCAATTGGCGGCAGGGCGCAAACCATCTCCGACATAAAAACACTAACCAAAAGCAATATGCAGGACCTGGTCTATGCGACAACCGAGCTTTGTATTTGTGACGGCGAAGCTACCGATGATCAATTGAATGCATTGTCAAACTGGCTGAACGACATCGGTATTACCATTGAAGAATGGAATGAATATCTGGAAAATCCATTCTGATATTGCGTATTCTGTTTGTCGGTTATCTTCCCGCCTGCATAACAATGCGGATACTGTAAAAAGTAAATTGAAGGGATGTATTATAATTTCTGAATAGATTAGTAGTTGGCTTTGATGTTTATCCCGGTCCTTTTTTTAATTTTGCCGAAAATGAAGTATGGCAGTTCCATATTGAAAACTACACTTCACCTAAACGAATAAAGTCACCTTGTCCTGATTCTTGTTAATCTATTCAACCACGATGAACCGTATTTTATCTCTTTTGCCGATGTTGATGTGCTTTTCCCTTTGGGTGAATGCACAAAAAACAAACTCCCCAAATTATAGCACCGGCATTGTTTCAAACAATTCCACGCATATCGCTCGGATAACGCAGGATACGTTGGTGATGATATCGGGCACAACATACCTTTTTACGGTCGACACGCCCGCAGACAAAGGATTGGTGTCGACAACACCGGTTCTTTCTCAGCTCTTGGATCAGATCACTTCTAAAGACGGTTCAGTACAAAAATACAGGGTGATCGGCAGGGAAGGTGCTTTTAAAACAGAAGGCGGAATTGAATCAGGAGATCATTTGGAAGTTACATCGCAGGATGGGAAAAATAAAAAGACCTATATCATTGCTTTCCAGCCCATGGCAATAGGAGGGCAACTTCGGTTGGACAAAAAAGAGGTCACCGCAAGTACGACACAGGAACTGACGATATTTTTTACTGCCGGTCAGAGGTCGCCAAACACCACTGTCCGTTTTACCTTGCCTGAAGGTGTTAATGTTACACCGGACAACACCACCGTCAATGTGATCGGCAGGGGAGATGTGAAGTTAAAAGATCTGGCAACACAATCAATGGGACGGTTGGGAAGCAATTACACCTATAAAAAGGTTGGAAATTTTGGTGTCTACAAAATTGCCGAAGGAGGTTCATCCTTATTGTTCAAGCATCTCGATCTAAGACCCTCTAACGGTCCCGATCTCAAAATTGTGATTTCAGGAGTCAGCCTAAAACAGGCCGGAACGTATGCTTTTAAAGTCTTCTATTCCACCACAAAACCGGAAGTTTTAACAAGTCCGGGTATAGGAGCCGAGACGGCAACTCTGACAGTAACCAACTCCATTTCTGATTTTGAAAGAATTGTAGATAGAAATCTTCAGTATCAGGAAACACCCGATACCTATACAAAAGCCACGTTCAAATGGGCTTCCGGAATTACGGCATCACATCTTCAACTCATGCAATCCCTTGATGATGGCAAGCATTGGACCCCTGCAAAAGCAACCATTGATACAAAGTCGTCCACTGCATCCGTTTCAGGGCTCCAACGCGACAAGCTTTATACTTTCAGCCTTCTGGCAAAAGACGGTGAGCACAAAGGTTATTCAAACCGCGTGCGGTTCTTTTCAGGAAAAATGGATGTTAAAACCTTTGGAATCGTGGGAGATGGAAAACAAGACAATACCGGGAAAATAAACGAAGCCATTGAATATCTTCATCAAATGGGAGGCGGAACGCTCCTGTTCAGCGAAGGGGTATATAATGTCCGAACGGTTCATTTAAAGAGCAATGTCTATCTCTATGTTGAAAAGGGAGCCACCATCAAGGCGCTCAGGGGTGGCGATGCACCTGAATCTACCTGGTTCAGCGACCGCAAATACCGTTCCGGACTTTCACCAACCGCCTCCGGCCCGTATGACGAACCCGAAAACTGGTTGACCAAACAAGACGTGGGTCATCATTATTTTCAAAACAGCATGTTTTTTGGGGAACGGCTCGATAACGTCAAGATCATTGGGAATGGCCTGATCACAGGTAATGGAAATCTGGTAAACAGCGATGGCGTCATGAACAATACCGCAGACAACCGCACGGATAAAATGTTCACCCTGAAGCTTTGTACCAATGTTGAGATAGGGGGCGTTTACAAAAAAGCGGATCTCTGGTACGACGAGGAAAAAGATGTTCCCATTTATTTCAATCCGGATGGTTCAAAGAACTTTGATACCGATAACATGTTGCAGATTGAACGTACCGGACACTTTGCCCTGCTGGCTACCGGAACCGATGGCCTCAACGTGCATGACACGTACTTTGGCAAGTACAATCAGAATAATGTGCGGGATATATATGATTTCATGGCCTGTAACGATGTCACGGTAACCAATATCTTCTGCAAAGTTAGTTCGGACGACATCGTTAAACCGGGTTCCGATTGTTCTTTGGGTTTTACCCGCCCTGCCCGCAATTATAAAGTGCGCAATATTATCGGTGATACTAACTGTAATCTCTTTCAGATCGGCTCGGAGACGGCAGACGACATTACGGATCTTTGGGTTGATAATATTTATGTGCTGGGGGCTAACAAGGCCGGATTCTCGATCTCGACCAACGATGGGGCCCATATTAAAAATGTTTATCTCAATAGCGGTAAAACCGGTTCTGTTCATTCCCGTTCCAGAATGTTCAGAACGACCACTCCTTTCTTTATCTCTATTTCGAACAGAGGCCGGATCCTTGGGGCCAATGTTGCCAAATATAAATTTGACGATAACGGAGAGGCGCATGATGAGTTACTGGTCACTAATGTAAATATAGGGGAAGTCGAAAATATCAACATCAATGGCGTCGATGTCTCTGAAGTATACAGCGGCAGTTCATACAGCGGAAAGACCCGTTGGAAGCCATATGACGGGTCACAGAAAAAATCAACCGCCATCGTGGCAGGTTATGCACTTCCGGATTCTTCAGCCGTAGTGGGTGGTTTGAACTTCAGATTACCCAATGGAAAACATACCGGCTACATCAAAGACATCACTTTCAATGACGTACACATCACCTATAAGGGTGGAAATCCGGTTACGGATACCGCCGCCCGGCCACCTGAACTGGGTGTGGGGCAATATAACGTCGGTAATCTCAAAGTCCAACCCTCATACGGCCTGTGGGCCCGTCATGTGAATGGCCTTACCGTGAAAGATTGCAGCTTCAACTATGAGAAAACCGATTCCAGGTATGCATTATTCCTTGATGATGTGATTGGAGGCACGATTTCAAAGGTGAAGGCGGTTCGGGCAATCGATAACACGGAAGTGATAAAACTTAAAAATTCCTCTGGTGTTACTACCGATAATGTCGTTTATTTTAAAAATGAGTGGGGCGTTGCACCTGCCATGTTAAAATAGTGCCGTCTTCGGCTACAGGTCATCGTTTTAAAAACAGAAAGGATAATATGAGCCTTTTCAGGGTAATTCTGGCAATTATTTTACCACCCTTGGCCGTACTGGATAAAGGGTGTGGAAGCATTTTAATCGTTTTTCTTCTGACATTGTGCGGGTGGGTGCCGGGAGTAATTGCGGCCCTGATCATCTTAAACCGGCGTTAGATAAAGGATGGCTGATGCCCTACAGGCTCAATCCGTGGGAAAACATCAAAAGAAACCTTTGCAAAAAAAGAGGCTTTCAAATCCTGAATAGGATTCGAGCGCTGTTCTATGGGTGAACCTCCTCCGGCATTTTGACACCTCCTCAGATATTTCTTTCATCTGTAAACAATTTGTATTAAATAGGGCGTTTGGAACTCGCATGGATAATTTTCCATTCTTGGACCAAATATGCGAATAAGGATTTTTATAAGGATCGGGGATTCGGAGATTGCGGATC
>JAUZOX010000214.1 GCA_030706265.1 Bacteroidota bacterium
CAGCGGAATATTGTTGGGATTTAGTATTTTGCTGTTGATCATCGCCTTTGCGCTCATCAGCAACACCATCCGGCTTGCAGTATATTCTCGTCGTTTTTTAATCAGAAGCATGTTGTTGGTAGGAGCGACCGGGCGGTTTATCCGAAAGCCCTTTATCACGAAAGGCATTGCCCAGGGAGCCATTGCTTCCTTATTTGCCCTGATCATGTTAACCGGATTATTGATTACGGCCCGCAATCAAATACCCGATCTGATCGTTCTGGATGACTGGCTGGCATTTATTCTGCTTGCTTTAGGTGTCGTCGCTGCAGGGATATTGCTGGCATGGATATCGACCTTACTGGCCGTACGAAGATACATCCATATGAATGTGGACGAACTTTATTATTTTTAATCACTCAATAATTTATCATTTATTAACCCACCTTTGAAAATGGCAAGCAAAAACGATAAAACTGCTCAGGCAGATAAAAAAGTATCTACAGAATCACAACCAATGTTCGCATTTGGAAAAGAAAATTATCGCCTGCTATTAATTGGCCTGGCTGTTATTGTTTTGGGTTTTATCTTAATGATTGGAGGGGGCTCTGACGATCCCAACAAGTTTAATGATGCAATCTTTAACTTTCAGAGGTTAACCCTTGCCCCTATTCTGATCCTCGGTGGATATGTCATCGAGATCTTTGCAATCATGAAAAAACCTAAAAACCAATAACAGATGATCCCATTACATTTATTTGATGCAATCATTATTGGCATCGTTGAAGGCATTACCGAATTTTTGCCTATCTCTTCAACAGGCCATATGATTATTACCGAACAGATTCTCGGGCTGCAGATAACTGATTTTGTCAAGGCTTTCACGGTATGTATCCAGCTTGGAGCAATCCTCTCGGTCATCATCCTATATTGGAAACGATTTTTTCAAACCCTCAACTTTTACTATAAATTATTTGTTGCCTTTCTGCCTGCCGCCATACTTGGCTTTTTACTCGATAAATACATCGATGAATTGCTGGGAAGCGTGCTGACCGTAGCCATAAGCATGTTTTTGGGCGGAATTGTCTTATTGTTTGTCGACAAATGGTTTAACAAACCATCTGCCAATCAGGATATCCCATATGCCAAGGCATTGAAGATCGGGTTTTTCCAGTGTATCTCCATGATTCCGGGTATTTCCCGTTCGGCTGCAACGATTGTAGGAGGAATGTCGCAAAAGCTGACCCGGACCACGGCTGCCGAATTCTCATTCTTCCTGGCCGTTCCGACCATGTTTGCTGCTACCGTATTTAAACTCTATAAATTATATAGCATCAACCACCAGATCTTTACGCACGACAACATCATGATTCTGGTCGTCGGAAACGTCGTTGCCTTTGTAGTTGCCATGCTGGCCATAAAACTCTTTATTACTTATTTAACCAAACACGGCTTTAAACTCTTTGGATATTACCGTATTATTGTGGGGCTGGCAATTCTGATTCTTTTAGGCTTAGGTTATGATTTAAAACTTTCATGAAGAACTTCAATTTCGCTGAAGGAGAAGTCCTGCTTATCGATAAGCCCTACAAATGGACTTCTTTTGACGTAATATCCAAATTACGCTCGCATATCCGGGGTCGACTGGGCTTGCGAAAATTAAAAGTTGGACATGCCGGGACGCTTGATCCTCTTGCGACCGGGTTGGTTGTCGTCTGCACCGGGAAATATACTAAACGCATCAACGAGTTTCAGGATGCTATCAAAGAGTATACCGGCACCATTTGTCTGGGAGCCACTACCCCCTCTTTTGATCTGGAAAAGGAGATCGATCAGAGGTATGATATTTCGCACCTGAATGATCAAATGATACGTGACGCGGCGCTCCGGTTCATCGGCGAGATGGATCAGATGCCACCTCAGTTTTCGGCTAAGAAAATAAATGGTAAAAGGGCTTACGAATACGCCCGAAAGGATCAGGAGATCGAGTTGGAGACCCGTAAGATCACGATCTCTGAATTTGAGATCACCGGCATTCATCTTCCTGAAATCGATTTCAGAATCGTTTGTTCAAAAGGAACATACATCAGGGCCATTGCCAGAGATTTTGGCGAGGCACTCAATTGTGGCGGACACCTCACTGCACTGCGCCGGACCCGCAACGGCCAAATGAATATCGAAGAGGCTCAGACACTCGACCAGGTAATGAACGAGATCACTGAATGGGCAGCTCATGAGAGAAAAAACGAGCTATTCCAGAAATAAACAAAGAAATAACTTGACTTTAGCCTCCAAAAAGTAGTACCTTATACCTGCTTTTGACAATTGAGTATTTGGTTGTCAAAGTACTTGATTTTGACTTAATTTTAACTTAATTTTGCAAGCCTTTTCAAGTAGGTCAAACAAAGGTACTAAACCATGAAACGAGCATGTTTGAAAACACAAACACCGATGAAAATCATGCATGCGAGTTCCATCTGACCGATTCAATACAAATTATTTACAGATGAAATTATCGCAGTTCAGATTCCACTTGCCATCAGATTTAATTGCCCAACATCCTGCCGAAAACCGGGATGATTCACGTCTTATGGTTTTAAATCGGCAAACTAAAACTATCGAACATAGGAAGTTTACCGATATCTTGGACTATTTTTCGGATGGTGATGTAATGATCTTAAACAACACGAAAGTTTTTCCGGCTCTTTTGACAGGAGAAAAGGAAAAAACCGGTGCTAAAATTACGGTATTCCTTCTCAGAGAACTGAATGCAGAGTCACGTCTATGGGATGTTCTGGTTGACCCGGCACGAAAGATTCGCATTGGCAATAAACTTTACTTTGGGGATAACGATGACCTGGTTGCCGAAGTTATCGACAATACCACTTCACGTGGTCGCACACTCCGTTTCCTTTACGATGGCTCATACGATGATTTTAAGCATACGATTGAAGTCCTGGGCAAGACGCCACTCCCCGAAGAGTTGCAGCGTCTGAGAGACATCGAACCCGAGGACAAAGATCGCTACCAGACCATTTATGCCACGGAAGAAGGTGCTGTTGCTGCTCCTGCAGCCGGACTGCACTTTAGCCGTGAACTCATGAAACGCCTTGAGCTTAAAGGGGTCAATTTTGCCAACATCACGCTCCATGCAGGTTTGGGGAATTTCAGGACCATCGATGTTGAAGACCTGACAAAGCACAAAATGGATTCGGAAGAGATGTACATCTCGGAAGAAACAGCCGATATTGTCAACAAGGCCAAAGAAGAGAAGAAAAAAGTTTGTGCCATCGGGACCACTACCATGAAGGCGATTGAGACTTCGGTTTCGATAGCCGGATTTCTAAAGCCCTATAAAGGATGGACCAATAAGTTCATTTTTCCTCCTTACGATTTTAGCATCGCCAATTGCATGGTGACCAATTTCCATTTGCCCATGTCGTCTACCCTTATGCAGGTAGCCGCATTCGCAGATTACGATTTTCTGATCGAAGCATACCACCTGGCAGTAAAAGAAAAATACCGCTTCTTTACTTACGGGGATGCTATGCTGATACTTTAAAACGCTTTGGATTCTTCATTAAGCCCGGTTAAGTTCATTTAACCGGGCTTTTTTTTCAGCAACCCGGTATTATCTGCTGTTTAAAAATCCACAAATCTCATCGAATTGATTTATTATTTGACAACATGAGGGTGCACGTTTTTTAAAGTAGTATTTTTATCCATTAAATTAAATATTTATTAATTACTATTCATTTCCAAATAATTACTATCCAATGCAACAAACCGGTTCAAGTACTATCAAATTTTTTAATGGCGAACAAATACCTGTTGAACTTCACAAAGTAAGAATTGTACAAAAGCTTTATTTAAGACCCATAGACGAAAGGCTAGCCGCAATAAACAAAGGTGGATTTAACACCTTCCTTCTGAACACGAAAGATGTTTTTCTGGACATGCTGACAGATAGCGGCACCAATGCGATGAGCGATAATCAGCTTTCGTCGATGATGCACGCCGACGATGCCTATGCAGGATCGCAAAGCTTTTACAAGATGGAGAAGGCCATACAGGATGTTTTCGGAAAGAAATATGTGTTACCGGTGCATCAGGGAAGAGCTGCAGAAAACATTATTTCCAAATCATTTATCAAGGAAGGAGATGTCATTCCCATGAATTATCACTTCACCACTACAAAGGCACATATGGAATTGAATGGTGGTAAAGTATTCGAAATTTATACCGAAGAAGCACTCAAGATTAAAAGCTCATATCCCTTTAAAGGAAACCTGGATATCAACAAACTCAAGTCATTGATTAAAAAGTACGGTAGGGAAAATATCCCCTTCATCAGGCTTGAGGCTTCCACTAACTTGATTGGCGGACAACCCTTCTCGATCGCAAATATGAGAGAGGTCAGAAAAGTAGCAGACGAAAATAGCATATTTATGCTACTCGATGCCAGCCTTATCGGTGAGAATGCCTATTGGATTTCACAACGGGAAGAAGAATTCAAACACACTCCGATCAAGGAGATATTACAAACAATGTGCGGATTGTGCGACCTGGTTTATTTTTCAAGCCGCAAGGTCAGTTCTTCAAGAGGTGGCGGTATCTGTACCAACAATAAGGATTTATTCTTGAAAATGAGAGAATTGATTCCTCTTTTTGAAGGTTTTCTAACCTATGGGGGAATGTCCGTTCGTGAAATTGAGGCAATGGCGGTCGGGCTTTATGAGACTACCGATGAGACCGTGATCAGCCAATCCCCTTCATTCATCAAATACATTGTCGACGATCTTGACAAAAGCGGCATCCCGGTAATCACGCCTGCAGGTGGCCTGGGCTGTCATATCGACGCCATGGGTTTTCTGCCTCAGGTTCCCCAGGAACAATACCCAGCCGGAGCGCTTGCAGCAGCACTCTATATCATTTCAGGATGCCGGGGTATGGAAAGGGGTACGATTTCGAGTGAAAGGGACAAAGACGGAAAAGATATTCTGGCCGACATGGAACTGCTGCGGCTGGCTTTCCCAAGAAGAGTTTTCACCTTATCGCAGACCAAGTTTTTAATTGACCGTATCAAATGGCTTTATCTGAACAGGGAGTTGGTAGGAGGACTTGAATTTGTAGAAGAACCTTCTGTGTTACGCTTCTTTATGGGTAAGCTAAAACCGGTAAGCGACTGGACCGAAAAACTGGTTGCAAAATTTAAAGAAGACTTTGGCGATAGTCTATAACCACAAGGTATAAAAAAAAGGCCGGTAAAGTTTTTCTTACCGGCCTTTTTTATGTCTTGTTTCGGACTATTTCGAAATTTTATCTCCGTCGTAAGCCCATTTCACCAACATCGAGCCCCAGGTAAAACCTGCTCCAAAAGTGGCCAGGATGAGGTTGTCGCCCTTCTTAAGGCGAGTTTCCCATTCGCACAA
>JAUZOX010000215.1 GCA_030706265.1 Bacteroidota bacterium
CACATATTCCTCTTTTGGAGGATTGATCGTTACAGGCTCTCTACCCTGTACAATGAACTTCGCATCTGCCCAATCAAGCTGAACCTGACTAGCCCGGCTACCAACATTAAAAACAAAAAGGACAAGAGTCTTTACCCCCTCAATGTTAACGTCAACTTTTTTTGCTGGATCACCATAATTCATGGGACCCGATTCCCAAAGCTTTTTACCATCTCCGACTATTTTAAAGTTATGAATGGTCACTTTTGCACGGTTTATCGTATCATCATCAACACCAACACTGGCAACAAATCTATTCGAGGCTCCTCCTAAATCGATCCAAAGAGAACTATTTACCCGTGTGCCAACACCTTTTTTAAAAATCTGTTTAGCAATCGATAAAGGCTTTAGATCTGCATTCTTATCAAGTACTGGTTTCCCTATACCCTGATTCATCTTTGTAAGATCAAGTGATGACAACCAAATTGTTTTTGTGGGTATAATACGTTGTCTTGTCTGTCTAATAATCGTCTTATATTCAGGAACTTTTAAATTATTCATATTCAAACCTGTTCCATTCATTTCTATTGGAGCAGCAAATAAAATAACCAACAAAATTGCAATGAATTTACCGGTCTTCTTCATAATAAAAGTAATAAAATATATAATTTAAAATATTGATATGACTTTTTAGATTATTCTAATTCATCAACTTACAATAACAAGATCAATGAATTAACTCCTCAAATTCAACTTTCTTACAGTCAATATCGTTTATTAAAAAATCAATCGCAATTTCATTTTCATTTTTTGGTCAAAGTATCAATACCCAATGTTTGCTTCATCCATTTTTCGGCAAGTTCAGGCCACTCCCATGGGACACCATTTCCTCGAAGTAATCCAAATCCATGTCCCCCTTTAGGGACAATATGCATCTCCATGGGAACTTTAGCATCGTGAAGTGCATAAGCATAACTCAACGGAACACCAACTGGATCATCATTGGCAACGAAAATAAAAGTTGGGGAAGTACTTTTATCGACCGTCAGCTCTGAAATCAGTTTATGCTCCGGACCTGTAGCCATTCCCCCGGGATAAATCAAAACAGCAAAATCAGGTCGGCAACTTAAAGAATCCTTATTATCGACGGAAGAATATGTTTTCAGGTTAAATTCCGTGCTGGCACGAGCCGCAAGGTTACCACCCGCCGAGAATCCCATTACACCGATCTTATGAATGTCCAGTTTCCAGTTTTGTGCATGACTCCTTATTAACCTTATTGCGCGCTGAATATCCTGTAATGCTCCTGCCCTTTTATCGGGAACACGATATTGCAAAACAAAGGCAGTAAATCCCCTTTCTGTAAACCATTTTGACACCACTTCACCTTCTGTAATAGTTGATAGGTATTTATTACCTCCGCCCGGACAAACTACAATCCCTATCCCTAAATTATGTTGAGGTGAAGATTTAAACATGGTAATTATTGGGTCTGTCACATCTGTGACAAGTTGAATTCCGTTTTTTGCAGGGGCTGCCTGTTTTGCAGGATGCTTTGCTTCCACTTCGCCCGGTACATTTCCCGGCCATAGGTGAAAAACTTCATCATTTTGTGAAAAGCATTTTCCTGAAACCAGGATAAGAATTATGCAGATGTATATCTGTCTCATATCAATTCGTTTTAGCGGTTTGTTCCAAAGTGCAAATCTGCAAAATGCAGAAACTGCTCCCAATCATAAGGTAGAATATCGTGTTTACCTGTTCTGTTATGATATCCAATCTGACCAAATACGGCATGGTCCACAGGTGGCATTATTTTCACAGGCAGACCATTGGTATGAAAAAGCCTGTATACCGGAGCAGCATATTTCGCCGAAAGAAATTCCCCATAAGAATCGGTAAGATTTGAGCCCTGAGCACTGGCCACATATAAAGGACGGGGCGCAATCAATGCAAGAACCATATGTTGATCGAAAGGTAAAGCAGAATCTTTTCCTGCATATTTTTGGAAATTATGGCAAAACCAATGAGGAAATACCTTACAGATGCGAGTCGTGTTTTCACCTTCCAGATGATGGAATAACTTGGCACCTCCAGCTCCGGATTCATTGCTGATGACCATTGCAAATCTTTGATCTGTTGCTCCTGCCCAGATTGCAGCTTTCCCCATCCGGGAGGTACCATAAACGATAATTTTCTTACTATCAACGGCCTTGTCCGTTTCAAAATAATCAAGAGCCCTGCTTAATCCCCATGCCCAGGCTGCCATCGTTGCAAAGTTATCCCCTCTGTTTTGAAGTTCGGGATAAAGTGCCTGAACACCGTTTTTAAATCCATCATCATAATCGGGATCAACATCGCCTGCAAACATGGTGGCCAAACCATACCCTCTTTTCAAAATGGTTTCAACAGGCCAGGCAACTGTTGCAATCCCCCGAGTAGCTTCAGTTGCATAATTATTGATCGCCCCCTTAGTATTAGCACTCATCCAGCTTTTGGAAATGTGCACTGCCGTATCATTGTTAATGGATTGATTTCCGGCAAAATTGTATCCCACAATCACAGGGACTGGACGTTTTATTTGATTGGGCAGATAGAGTAAAATATCCATGTACGGTCCATCATTTCTGCCATCAAAAAGGACCCTGATCTGCTTACGTGTTGCGATTCCCCCCAATGCCCCTGGTTCATTATCGATTACCTTAAATATCATTTTCTTTGGCCGAACAGGTGACTGACCAAACATCTGCTGTTTAAAAAATTGGAGAATCTCAGGCCTTCTTTTTGTGATCCATTGCTGTGCACTGGTTACACGGGTTCCGTTATTCAACCTTAATACTTCGGGTAAATGTCCACTGATCGTATCTTGAGAAAAGCCGAAGGGACATGATAGTGTAAACAATAACACCAGCATTCCCTTCAGCAACACTCCAATCTGAGAATCTTTCATATCGTTTTTACTGTTTTGAAACTTTGATCCCGTTTAAAACAGGACTTCCTTTTATTGCGTTAAATGATATTTCCAGTCCTTTACCTTTTTCGACTTTCACGATAAAGGTTCTTTCATTGGCAACACAAAATCCGTAGGAAGCCGCCAGGTCAAGATGTTCAATTACTTTATCCTGGTTTATATTCACATCAAAAATTCTTTCTCCCTTTTGTATTTTTTCCGGTTCTAAAAAAGACAGGTCGACTTCATAGGTTCCATCGGGTACATCTACCCGATAAGCCGAAACATTATCCAGATATGAGTAATAGAGCGGAGTATGAGATGTGTTTTTTATCATATACTTAAGATTTATCGTAGATGGCATGCCGGATACATAGCCATAACTTCCTTTTTTATAAGGTTGATCCTGTAACCATACTTTGCCTCTTCCATCAGTATACTGTGCATTGGATCCCACATTTATACTAATTGAAGAGAAGGTCTGTCCCATTCCGGATAATTGGTTCGGATAGGTCGTATAATGAACGACAACTATATCTTTTATGGTTTTCCCATTTTCAGTTCCAACCGCTTCAATCAAATTATCTCCTTCCTTCAACTGGACATTGAAACTGCATTTATGAATATCATCAGGTTTGAGGGCACCTTGTCTTTTTCCGTTAACAAATAAATTTACATTCCCGGTATTGGCATATACATCTAACGGAAATTTAGTATCGGCATAACCGGCTCTTCTCAGCCAGTCTCTTGTAGCGATATAAATCATGGGAGCAGGATTCCAGTTAGCCTTGTATAAAAAATAAACATCTTTATATTGCCTGTTCCATGTCATCATCCCTTTATTGTTTTGGTTTGACATGGGGCCGCCAATATTGGGTTGTGAAAAATCGAATTCATTCCAGATAGCAGTACCGGCAAGATAGGGTCTGGCATTGATCTGCCTGAGATAGAATTCATGATAAAATCGTTGATATTGTCCCGTAAAATCAAGTCGCTGTGCAACCGAAGTATTTAATCTTTGATCACTACCAGCCCCATATTCGCTGATAAAAATGATTTGATGTGGTTTTTCTTTATGCTGCTTATCAAGCCATCTTCCAAACTCTTCCACATTTCCGCCATACCATCCATTGTATATATTATGACCTGCTACTTGCGAAATATTATCCAGATGGAACTTTGCATAATCATCGCTGCCATGCATCGCCATCGTGGTATACCTCGAAGGGTCTTCTGCCCGAATCAGACTATCCAACTTTAAGGCAAATTTCCTGATTCCTTTTAAATAAGCGGTATCATTCTGCTTTTGTATTCTATCCCCGTTTTTGCTATTCAATAATATTTCATTCATTGATCCCCACATCACCACGGCCGGATGGTTATATTGCTGATGGATCATTTCACGAATCATGTTTTCAGCGTTATCTAAAAATTCCGGTTGCAAATTCATATAATTTACCACGGGTATCTCTTCCCAAATGATGATTCCCAACTTATCGGCAAGATTTAACACCGTCGGTGCCTGCGGATAATGAGCAAGTCGTAAGAAATTGGCCCCCATTTCTTTGATCAGATGCATATCCCGTTCATGATCTTCATCTGTAAGAGCGGAACCTTTTCCTTCCATGTCCTGATGACGGTTTGTGCCATGCAAAACATATTTTTTTCCGTTCAGAAAGAATCCTGAATCGGCATCAAAACGAAACCAGCGGAAACCAAGTGGATTCGTTACTTCATCAACGACAATCCCGGCCTCTATCAATTGAGTAGAAACATGATAGAGGTAAGGATCTTCAGGACTCCACAAATGTGGAGTTTTAATCTCATCCGAAGATGCCGTAATGTCGGTTTGCCGGTCGCCATCAACCGAAATTACTTTTGTAAAACTGGCGACCGGCTTCCCTTCATTATCAAATATTGTATTTTTAAAATCAAAAGTTCTTTTTTTGTCGGATTCATTTACTACGGTAGTTTTTACTGAAAATGAGGCACTTTGTTTTGACACTTTTGGTGTAGAGATGAAAACGCCTCCTGCCGAATTGTTGATTTCTTTAAAATGAAGGCTGTCTGTGGCGATTAACCACATTTTACGATAGAGGCCTCCATATAAAGCATAACCAACCGATAATGGCGGAATAAAATTATCATGGGCATTGTTGACCTGTACGGCAATGACATTTTCGTTCTTATTCTGGTTCCAGTTTAAGAAAGGAGTAATATCAATCGTAAAAGCGGTATATCCCCCCTTATGTCGGCCTGCGAATGCCCCATTTACATACACCTCGGCAACCTGATTGGCACCTTCAAAACAAAGAAAAACTTTTTTGTTTCTGAATTTATTGTCCAGATCAATTGTTTTACGATACCACCCAATTCCACGATAATACGTTTGATCATCATCAAATGGGTCGGTTGCATTCCAGGTGTGCGGCAATGCAACCAAC